>NZ_JACJEB010000080.1:0-218 GCF_014163845.1 Shewanella sp. SR43-4
TCCGCCGCTCGTCACCTCAGGAGCAAGCTCCCTTGTGTTACCGCTCGACTTGCATGTGTTAGGCCTGCCGCCAGCGTTCAATCTGAGCCATGATCAAACTCTTCAATTAAAGTTTTTTGAATCTTGCGATTCGGCTCAATGAATTCTGATTGCTTATCTCACCGAAGCGAAATAAGTCTTTGTACATATTACTATGAACATTCATCGTTGCATTGAGT
>NZ_JACJEB010000081.1:0-218 GCF_014163845.1 Shewanella sp. SR43-4
GTCTTCGATAATACAGGAGCCGCAACGGGGTTTTCTGGCTAAGCAAGTGTACCGTCCGTGAAGAATAAACCAATGATGAACATCCACTTTAAACTCATTCGGCACCACTTTAAGCATATTCAGTTCAACTTGATCGACATTTTTGCCTGGGGCAAATTTAGTCCGGTTTGCTAACCTAAAAATATGCGTGTCAACGGCAATGGTTGGCCAACCAAAAG
>NZ_JACJEB010000082.1:0-211 GCF_014163845.1 Shewanella sp. SR43-4
CACTGGATTCAAGGCGAAAAGAAAGTTTGAAAAAACACTTGACGCCGACACGGGAAAGCGTAGAATACGCACCCCAAGCCAACGACCTAGCGTCTTACGGCGATGTCTGAAAAATTGACATCACGTTCTTTAACAATCTAAACAAGAAATCTGTGTGGACATTCACAGGTATTGAGTTATTCGAAATTGTCTTCTGTTCTTCGGAATGTTG
>NZ_JACJEB010000083.1:0-209 GCF_014163845.1 Shewanella sp. SR43-4
GTGGGCGAAACCAGCTACAACTTTACGTATTTTGAAAACAGCAGCGACAGCACTGTGATTGGCACCGTCAATGCCATCGATCCAGAAGGCACGCCAGTGACCTACAGTATCGTCAGCGGCAATGACGACGCTTGGTTTGAGATTGACCCCGTGACCGGTGTCATCAGCTTGACCCCAGCGGGCGTGGCCGCCGTCGCCAATGACTTTGA
>NZ_JACJEB010000084.1:0-209 GCF_014163845.1 Shewanella sp. SR43-4
TCAAAGTCATTGGCGACGGCGGCCACGCCCGCTGGGGTCAAGCTGATAACACCGGTCACGGGATCAATCTCAAACCAAGCGTCATCATTGCCGCTGACGATACTGTAGGTCACTGGCGTGCCTTCCGGATCGGTCGCAGACACAGTGCCAATCACAGTGCTGTCGCTGCTGTTTTCAAAATACGTAAAGTTGTAGCTGGTTTCGCCCAC
>NZ_JACJEB010000085.1:0-207 GCF_014163845.1 Shewanella sp. SR43-4
ATGCATGTGAGTGTTCACACAGATTACTTGTTAACTTCTTCGGAAGGTGAGTAAAACACACCGCAAGCCGGTTAAGTGTTGTTCTTTAACAATTTGGAAAGCTGATAGTACTAACTAAAGGCGCATGAATGATGATTCGTTGTCGTTTGTGTGATTACGTTAGTGCGAAAAACGTTAATGCGAAAGCATTAACACTTGAGTTCTCAA
>NZ_JACJEB010000086.1:0-205 GCF_014163845.1 Shewanella sp. SR43-4
ATCTGTGTGGACATTCACAGGTATTGAGTTATTCGAAATTGTCTTCTGTTCTTCGGAATGTTGGCAATCAAAAAATTTAAACTCAATGCAACGATGAATGTTCATAGTAATATGTACAAAGACTTATTTCGCTTCGGTGAGATAAGCAATCAGAATTCATTGAGCCGAATCGCAAGATTCAAAAAACTTTAATTGAAGAGTTTGA
>NZ_JACJEB010000087.1:0-202 GCF_014163845.1 Shewanella sp. SR43-4
CATTGGCGACGGCGGCCACGCCCGCTGGGGTCAAGCTGATGACACCGGTCACGGGATCAATCTCAAACCAAGCGTCGTCATTGCCGCTGACGATACTGTAGGTCACTGGCGTGCCTTCCGGATCGGTCGCAGACACAGTGCCAATCACAGTGCTGTCGCTGCTGTTTTCAAAATACGTAAAGTTGTAGCTGGTTTCGCCCAC
>NZ_JACJEB010000008.1:0-44366 GCF_014163845.1 Shewanella sp. SR43-4
ACGATGATTTGACAGCTAAATGACAGACGAAGTAGATGAATTTGTTGATTGATTTTAATTTGACTGCAAAAGCAGTCAAATAAGTTAGGCTCGCCTATTGACTGGCGGAAGGCTCATATGTGTTAGCACTAAAACTCGACCTCAACTTTATCAAATTTTGATTCCTCTATCCGGGAAGTTGCTATTTGATCAGCTGTAAAGCCTAAGCTGCTTAACACTGGGAACACGGCTTTATTAGAGTTTAAGTCTCTAGCAAAGTTAAATCGTTCGCGATGCTCAAGAAGAAAATTTAACTCATGCAGCAACATGCAAGAAAGCTTAATAGTATTTTTTATTGATGAAACACAATATTCACCGTTCTCGGTGAATTCATTCAAATACAAGTCTGAATGACGCTCAATTTCACTTAGCTTAATTGGAATGCGTTTAATTGCCAGCCTTTGCTGCGATGTTAGCAACAAAGCCGATTTCTTATACAAGTCAACGAGTACACCCGAATTAATTCTTTTTGGCATAGGAACTGGAATCTGCCCTGCACCTGCAAGGTCAGGTTCCGATCTCAAATTTAACAGGAACTTAAAATTTGCAGCCAAATCCTCCGCAAGCTCAACATGGATATCTTCAAGCTCAATAAACACTTCCTTAAGACTTTCCTTCCGGAGGGTTTCAGCTTTCTTTTTCTCAATGGTTGGAATTAGGAGAACCGACGTCAGAACACCTAAAAAAAATATTCCAAATTTAACTACAAAGTCCATACGGTACCTTAGAGGTGCTAACGCTTTAAATATGGGGCGCGTGCTGTTTGCTCGTCCCAGCACAGCTTGCTGGGCAAACACAATTTACTTGTTAGTACGATATGCCGCACCAACGCCTAATGGGTCTATTTCAATCTGAGACGTAAACCTTACGTCTGCTATTTTAACTACACCGTGCTTAACAAACTGGGCGACTATTTCGAAAGCTTCAGAAGCTTTCACTTCAGTGACATTGATTGAACTTTGATATATCAGAACAATGTCGGATTGAATGGCTTCATTTAGGAGTTTACTAAACTTCCTTTCGTCCAGTTTTTCACTATCATTAAAAACCCGCACCCAATTACCCCGAGGCCCTATTCTGCCGTGTGATAGCTTGTGCATGAGTGTGATAATTTCTCGATTCGTCATTTATCGTACTAACGCTTCAAAGCAACAGCGCAGCTTTTTCGCGACTGATGCCTTTATAGTTTTACTCAATGTATTTTGATACAACACCACGTAGTTCCGAGAAGAAAAAAGCTCCCCAAAATGTAGTTTCTTTAAAGAAAATTGTTTCGTTCGAAGAAGCATCAAATACAACTGGAAACTCAAATATACTCCAATGTTTTGATGGTACTTGTGAAACAAATTGTTTAACTTCATCACTAACATCGTTTGCAATGATTATAGGAATAATCATATATCCAAATTGTAGTCCCCGTAAAAGAGGAACTCGATTTCGTTTCTTGCCAATCTTGAAACCAGCATTAAATAAATTTTTAAAATCCAAAATTGTTGGTGCATCAACAACTTGAATAATAATATGCTGCGATAAAATCACGAGACCTTTCCACGAAAAATAAGTTCGTGATGCAACAATATTTGCATTCGTATCATTCTGAAGCTCGACATCTACTGAAACTTTATATCCTGCGTTGGATAGTTTTTCTTTGATTAATTCCAATTTATTCAATTCATGACTCTACATTCACTAGATAGCTAACATTTTATTAGTGCGCATGCGCGTTTACCTCATTAGACCGGTGAAAACGCGCACAGTTAACTGATTGTATTACAAAGAAGTTACCAGCTTTTTATCAAATACACCATCAAGGAAAACGCGCATGCACGTTTTCCAAACCTATTAACTAATTTGGGGGAAGTATATGCAAATGATTTTAAAGGTTTTTGTTAATTTCAGGCTAGAAAATGCGCAAGCTAATGAGTTTGAAAATGCTCAAAACGACTTAGATTTGAATATAACTGTATGCCCATCCAATTCCGCTCACTCATGAAGAAGATCTACAGGCAGCGTTAATAGATAAGAATTTGTAGGGCAACTCGTTCGTCGATTTTCGATTCACTAAACAAGTGCTAGCAAGTTTCGGGGCATAAATGATTTGCATACCTTGCTCGCAATTGGTGTGATTCAACTCAGAACTTGAGGACGTTGAAGAAAATAGCGTGAAGCTCACATGGATGTGAGCTTAGCTTACGCGGTACAGGATGTACCATCGGAAGCGTTAGCATTTTCGAATAAGGCCGAAGCAGGTTTCAAATGAAGTTAAAAGCTGGATCAATCCCCATGGCGACCTTTTCGCAGCTGTTGTTTTGTAAATCGCGAAAATGTAGCGGGGCGGCTGGGAGTTCCAAGAGGGAATAGCCGTTGATTTCCTCTTGGTCTGGTGTGGGCGAAGCGCCACGACGTTAGTGGCCGCAGGCCATAGCCTAAACCTAGGGGAATAAATGAATTTGTCTGCTTAATTGAAAATGTATAAATTCAACTCTGAACTTGGGACGTTGAAGAAAATTACTTGAGCTGGGCCATGGACGGCCAGCTAGTTTTCGAGGGGAAGGGATGGCCTATCGGAAGCGTTAGCATTTTAACTCCTTATTACAAGATGGGCCGAAGCAGGTTTCAAATGAAGTTAAAAGCTGGTTCAATCCCCATGGCGACCTTTTCGCAGCTGTTGTTTTGTAAATCGCGAAAATGTTGCAGGGCGGCTGGGCCAATTCTTAAAAAAGAAAAAAGAGGGAACAGCCGTTGGTTTCCTCTTGGTCTGGTGTGGGCGAAGCGCCACGACGTTAGTGGCCGCAGGTCATAGCCTAACCAACGTAGGGGCATTTATGTGTTAGCTGATATGGACATTGCTATAAATGTTGATTAATCATGAGTTGAACATTTTATTGGCTGTCGCCACTTTGTCGCCATTAGACAAAGAAAAAGGGCTTAGCATTGCTGCTAAGCCCTTTCGATAATTGGTGGGGCGGCGTCACCTGAATTAGTGCTTTAATATATTGTTTATAAATGACTATTGTAATGTTGATTGTTGTTAGTGTTACTTCTGGTGTTACTAAAAATAATTTCCACGCTTACAACTAAAGTTATCTCTAGTTGAAATATTTACAAAATAAGCTCCGACCATATCCGCGCGAATCCAGCGCAAACCAGCACTGTTTTTTGTGAATCGAGTTCATCATAATTTTAAGCTCGCTCGAAGCCTATCGTAACCAGTAACTAAGTTAACTAACACTGGGTGTCATAAACAATGATTGCTCACTGAGCATTCAGTGAGTCATCAGTGATCACTCAATGTATGCTCATTACTACATCGACCGGTCAGTCTTGAGTGCTCAGTGATAAAATTATCTTGCCATTAATAGAGCTTGGTTTTTACTTACTAGGCTTCAAAGGGGCTTTAAAGGGGCTTCAAAGGGGCTTTAAAGGGCTTCAAAGGGCTAGAGTTAATAATCATAAACGTTTATCAACATTCTAGTTCTTAACTCTATGCTAGTTAAAGACTTTGTGGCAAACTCGAGTTTAAACTTTTATGAATTAATTGTTTGGGTTAAAAGTTGATAGTTATCTATGGAAGGGAGCACTGATGGGAAGCAATGTTAATAACTTCGATTTTCTCAAACATCACGACGAGTTATTATTTCGTTTAGCGCTAACAGCGGAGTCATGCTTCGCGCCAGATCCTAACACTACGCTATTAAAGATGCGTCAGTTAGGTGAAGAGTTAGCCAAGAACATTGCGGCTCGTGTAGGTGTTGAGTCTGGCAAAGATATCAAACAGATCGATTTACTCAAAAACCTTGATTACTCCTTAAGGCTTGATCAACGAATCAAAGATGCATTTCATACCATTAGAAAACTAGGCAATAACGCTAACCACGATATTACTTCAAATAGTCATAGAGATGCCTTGCAGTCTCTGCAAATTGGTTATGCTCTAAGTGTTTGGTACCACCAGCTTTATGGTGGAGAAAAAGCAAAAGGATTTAAGCCTGGGCCCTATATAAAACCCAAAGACCCTTCTGATGAAGTTCGAATGCTCGAAGAAAAAATGCTTGAGCTTGAACGCAAACAGCAACGGACGACAGAACGATTAGCTGTTGCTGAA
This sequence comes from Shewanella sp. SR43-4, assembly GCF_014163845.1. Classification (NCBI taxonomy): domain Bacteria; kingdom Pseudomonadati; phylum Pseudomonadota; class Gammaproteobacteria; order Alteromonadales; family Shewanellaceae; genus Shewanella; species Shewanella sp. SR43-4. Next base: position 4,145 of record NZ_JACJEB010000008.1, read on the forward strand.
TCTATCAATCAATTAGCCACAGAAAAAGCAGAAGCCGAGCGGAAGCGCTCTGAGAAAATGCTTGCCGAAAGCAAAGTATGGGAAGAGGTTGCAACTGAACAAGAAGCGCAGCTAAACGAATATAGAGCGAAGATGGAAGCGGCTAATCAAGAGTTATTGATTAGCTTCCAGGCTAAAGATCAAAAAGATAAAACGAAAGAAATCACACGTATTGAGAAACTGCCATTTCATATGGATGAGGCAGAAACACGCATCATTATTGATAAGCAACTGAACGATGCAGGTTGGAAAGCCGACAGTGTTAACCTCAGATTCTCTAAGAATGTTCGCCCAGTACCTAATGAAAATCGTGCTATCGCCGAGTGGCCAACTGAATCTGGTCCAGCGGACTATGTGCTATTTATGGGCCTTACACCTGTCGCTGTTGTTGAAGCTAAAAAGACTGCTAAGAACGTCTATGGCTCGATAGATCAAGCAAAGCGCTATGCAAAAGGACTCAAACCCAAAAATGCATTTACTATTGATACCGTATGGGGCGAGTACAAAGTTCCGCTAACATTGGCAACTAATGGCAGACCTTACCTTAAGCAACTTGAGCAAGAAAGTGGCATTTGGTTTCTTGATGTAAGGGATAACGCCAATCGGCGTAAAGCATTAAAAGGTTGGTATACGCCAACAGAAATAAAATTATTGCTGAAGCAAACTCCACAGCAAGCCGAGCAAAAACTCAATGCCATGGATTTTAATTACGACCTCAAATTACGTGACTATCAAGTTGATGCAATTAAGGCCGTAGAGCAAACCATTAAAGATGGTGAAGATCGTGCTCTAGTGGCTATGGCAACGGGTACTGGTAAAACAAAAACCTGTATCGCGTTAGTATATCGTTTACTTAAATCCGAGCGTTTTAGGCGAATACTCTTTTTAGTTGACCGTTCAGCATTAGGTGAGCAAGCGGCTAATGACTTTAAAGAAGTGCGGTTAGAAAACTTGCAAACCTTTGCCGACACCTTCGAACTAATGGATTTAGATGATAAAAGACCTGATGACAGTACCAAGGTCCATGTAGCAACTGTTCAAGGTCTCGTGCAACGTATTTTATATCCGAGTGATAACGATATTAAACCGGGTGTTGGTCAGTACGATTGTATTGTAGTCGACGAATGTCATCGCGGTTACTTACTCGATAGAGAGCTGAGCGATACTGAAATTCTGTTTCGCGACCAAAAGGATTACCAATCAAAGTACCGCTCAGTCATAGATTATTTTGATGCATTTAAGATAGGTCTAACCGCAACGCCAGCACTTCACACCGTTGATATTTTTGGTGAGCCAGTATTTAGCTATAGCTACACCGAAGCCGTGCTCGATGGTCATTTAAATGACCATCTGCCGCCTATTCGCATTCATACTAAACTTTCAGAACAAGGCATACATTACGAAGTTAATGAGGAAGTTAAAGTATATGATGTCGAGAATAATGACATCAAAATTTATAACACCCCAGATGAACTCGATTTTGATGTGTCAGAGTTTAACAAAAAAGTTATTGCCCCTAGCTTTACCAAAGTCGTCACTAAATGGTTAATCGAAAGCGATGCTATTAACCCTTATTCAGAAGCTAAAACACTCATTTTTTGCGTAACGGATAAACATGCAGACGAAGTAGTAGAAGCGCTAAAACAAGCCTGTGAAGATTATCACGGTGAAGTTGAAGACGATGCTATTCAAAAAATCACTGGCGCAACAGATAAACCGCTAGAAAAAATCCGCTTATACAAAAACGACCGCCTCCCCAATATTGCTGTTACCGTTGATTTACTGACAACGGGTATTGATGTGCCCAAAATTTGTAATTTAGTCTTTTTACGTCGAGTGAACAGCCGTATCTTATTCGAGCAAATGTTAGGGCGTGCAACTAGGTTATGCCCTGACATTGGTAAAGGGCCATTTAAAATCTACGATGCGGTTGATATTTATAAGCAGCTAGAAAACGTCAATACCATGAAGCCGGTAGTCACTAATGTTGATATCAGCTTTACAGAGTTGGAGCGTGAAATGGCAGATGCTGCGAACGAAGATCTACAATCTCTGGCTAAAAATCAGTTTATCGCTAAGTTACAAGTAAAACGACGTCACCTTTCACCTGAACAACAAGATAAGTTTGAAACGCTGACTGGTCAGCCACCAGCTGAATTTATTAAAGACTTGAAAGCAATGCCTGTTGAAAAGATAGCCGAATGGTTTACTCGGCACCCTGGTCTAGGTGAGCTGCTAGACGAAAAAGTTAAAGGCGCTGGTGGCGGTAACACACAATATATTTCAGACCATGAAGATGAATTTACTAAAACCACCACTGGTTATGGCGATGGCCAAAAACCTGAGGATTATTTAAGCTCTTTTAACGACTTTGTTAATGCCAACAGCAATCGTATGCTCGCAATTCAAACAGTCGTGCAAGCGCCATGGGAATTAACCCGTCAAAGCTTAAAAGAACTGGCATTAGTGCTTGAACAAAACAAGTTTAGAGAACAAGATCTGCAGGTCGCTTGGAAAGAAGTGAAAAGTGAAGATATTGCCGCGCGTATCATCGGCTTTATTCGACAGGCCGCAATTGGTGAAGCGTTAATTCCATTTGAACAAAGAGTCGATCAAGCACTTAAGCGAATACTAGCAAGTCAAGAATGGAAAACACCGCAAATACAGTGGCTCAATACGATAGCCAAACAAATGAAGGCTACTACCATTGTTGACGAAGCCGCGCTAGACCAAGGTATATTTTTACACCAAGGCGGAACAAAGCGCGCGAACAAATTATTTGAACAACCCGTATCCAATGTACTACTCATGTTTAATAAGGCCCTTTGGCAAGCTGACATGAGTAAATCTGCATAAGTATATTTTTATAAGCAATTCATTTTAAACAATGAGCAAATTTAGGTAAAAACATGAGCACTCAAGATCTGGTCGCCAAACTATGGAACCTGTGTAACCTTCTTCGTGATGACGGCGTCACTTACCATGAATACATCAATGAACTGACCTATCTGGTCTTTCTTAAAATGGTAGAAGAAACTGGCCGAGAAGAGCATATTCCCGTTGGTTACCGTTGGGCTGATTTAGAAAACTACGATTCGGCCACTCGCCTTGAAGAATATAAAAAGCTGCTCATTCATTTAGGTACGCATGGTTCACAAATCACCAATGCAATTTATGCTAATGCCAGCACCGTTATCCGTAAACCTGCCACTTTAAGCAAGCTAGTCAGCGAGATAGATAAACTTGATTGGTACAGCGCTAAAACCGAAGGTTTGGGCGATATGTATGAAGGTTTACTAGAAATCAACGCAGGCGAGAAAAAGTCTGGTGCAGGTCAGTATTTTACGCCGCGTGTGCTCATCAATGCCATGGTCGAATTAATGAAGCCAAACCTTGATGACGTGATTGTTGACCCAACAGCAGGCACAGGCGGTTTCTTAATTAGTGCACACCACTACCTAAAAGAGCATCACGACGTACAAGCGTTAGAGCCTGACGCCTACGACAAATATCAACACAAAACCTTTTTCGGTATGGAATTAGTACCCGATACTCGCCGCCTAGCGATGATGAACTTGATGCTGCACGACTTAGCGGTTGACGATGAAAACTCCGGCATTTTATTTGGGGATACCTTATCTAATGAAGGTAAAGCACTGCCACCAGCAAGCCTCATATTAGCGAACCCCCCATTTGGTACTAAACAAGGTGGTGGTATTCCCACTCGTGATGACTTAATTACTTACACCAGTAACAAGCAGCTAGCGTTCTTGCACTTAATGTATTTACGTATGTTAAAGCCTGGTGGCCGTGCTGCTGTAGTGTTGCCTGACAATGTATTATTTGAAGGCTCGACGGGGCAAACTATCCGTAGGGACTTAATGGAAAAGTGTAATTTGCACACCATTTTGCGCTTACCGACAGGGATTTTTTATGCAGCCGGAGTAAAAACCAATGTGCTGTTTTTCTCCAAACCAAAGGACCCAAAACAAGACAAAGGTCAAACCAAGAATGTATGGGTGTATGACTTACGCTCGAACATGCCGCAATTTGGTAAACGAACGGTATTAACCGAAACCCATTTTGATGAGTTTTATCAAGCCGTGGGGAGTGATCTAACTCAAGTCGATGACGCAGCACGTCATGCCTTTATTAAAAATCATAAGCATGGCAGTGAAATTGGTAACGTTGATACCTGCCGCTTGCGCTGTTTTAGCCGCGAAGAAATCGCCAAAAAAGATGACTCGCTTGATTTAGCCTGGATCCGTGACGACAGCACTGAGGATAGTGCTAACCTGCCTGAGCCAGATGTATTGATTCATCAAGCCTTAGAAGAGATGGCTGGTGCCATGCATGAATTACAAGCCATTTTGGTTGAGCTTGGTTCTGCTGATGAATCAGATGAATCAGATGAGGTGATGCTGTGAGTGAGTTACCTAAAGGCTGGGTAAGTACTAAGTTCACAAAGGTATTAGATGTGAGTGGCGGAACTCAGCCACCTAAGAGTGAGTTCATCGCTGAGCCTAAAGAAGGATACATAAGATTATTACAAATAAGAGATTTTGGGAGCAAACCAGTACCTACATATATTCCAGATACTCATAAATTGAGAAAATGTACACAAGAAGATATTTTAATTGGACGATATGGTGCATCTATAGGCCGTATTTGTACTGGGATGGAAGGTGCATTCAATGTTGCTTTGGCGAAAGTTGTAACTCCAAAAGGAATAGATAGTAAATTCTTAAAATATTATTTGAAATCCGAATTATTTCAAAACCCCTTAGCGATGTTGTCTCGTTCTGCTCAGAATGGATTTAATAAAACGGATCTTTCAAATTTTGATTTTTGGCTCGCCCCACTAAACGAACAAATTCGCATCGCTGACAAACTCGATTCGATTTTAGCCAAAGTCGACCAAGCCCAAGCACGCCTTGAAAAAATCCCCGGCATCCTAAAGCGATTCCGCCAATCCGTTCTTGCCGCCGCCACGTCGGGTGAGTTGACTAAGGAGTGGCGTGGGAAAGATGAGAGTTTTGAAACGGAGATACCAGATTTTTTCATCCCAATTGAATGGAAATATTCAAATATTGAAGAGATTGGTGTTGTTAAGGGAGGCAAGAGACTCCCAAAGGGAGAAGAGCTAACAGAAGTTGATACCGGCCTTCCATATATAAGAGCAGGGCAATTAAAAAATGGAACCGTTATCCAAGGAGATAATGCCAGGAACAAACAAATGTTCCTACAGCCCGAAACTCAGGCGCAGATAAAAAGATATACAGTAAATGAAGGTGATGCGTATTTGACCATTGTAGGTGCATCTATTGGCGATGCGGGCATTATACCTAAAGCTCTACACTTAGCTAATTTGACAGAAAATGCTGCGAAAATTACTGATTTAAAAAGCTTGATTAACACTAGTTTTTTATCACTTTGGCTTAGAAGTGAAAAGTTGCAACAATTAATTCAATTAGAGATTAAATCCGGCGCTCAAGGAAAACTTGCATTAAAAAGAATAAATACTTTGCCCGTTCCACTACCACCTTTAGATGAACAAAAAGAAATTGTACGCCGTGTTGAGGTGTTATTTTCTTATGCGGCAAATGTTGAAGAAAACTATCAAGAAATGAAATCAAGGGTTGATCGCTTAACCCAATCTGTTCTTGCCAAAGCTTTTCGAGGCGAATTAGTGCAACAAGATTCAAATGATGAACCAGCGAGCGAATTACTGAAACGTATTAAGTCTTCAGAAGTTGAGAGCAAGCCAAAGAAAAAAACTTCACCCAAACGAAAAGCCGCTGCAACAACCACCAAAAAAAACGCTAAACAAGTTACTCCGAATCTATCCGAACAGTTTGAAGAAACATTTAATGTTGATTTGGATGCTGAAAAGCATGAAGTAACCGATAGTATGCGAACTCGTTATCAGTCTGAGATTAAAAAAGCACAAGATTCACTACTTGATGCAAAGTTCAGTGTTGAGCAATTTCGCTCAGTGACTGAATTTAAGGGTGATTACGAGTCTTTAAAGACGTTGATCATGAATTTGTTAAAAGGTATCCCTGGTATAAGTGAACCTATCCTAGAAATTGAGAGTTGGGACGAAAAAAACGGTGATTATTTGATGCGCTTGGTGGATCAAAAATGAAGCTTATCAGCCTACAGTTCCATGACCCAGCAAATTCATTACAGGCTTATGATTTTAACTTTGACAATGATCGTCACGAATCAAATGCGCTCGAGCCTCTGTGTTTTGTTGGATTAAATGGTTCTGGTAAGTCCAAATTGCTAGAAATAATAGCAAAGATTTTTTTTGAGCTGGATAAACTGTGGCGCAACACCAACAAAACGAAGCCTACAGTCAGTACAAATTTTCGTTTTGAGTATCATCTATTACCATCACGAAAATACAAAGAGGTAGTAATCGAAGGGCGTGTTGGTAAACCTCTGATAGTTAGGGCAGATGGTAATGTATTAGAATCGGAAGCTCTGGAGTCAGTGATGCCATCAAATATTGTTGGCTACTCATCAGGTCATAACGAGACGATTAGCACACTGTTTCACGAACTTCGCGAACGGGAGTTTAGCCGAGTGCTTAAGGAAGTTAATGAGGGGGATAAAGGCCGCAGGAAGCTTTCTCGCACATTGTTTCTTGACCGAGATTCGACCAAGCTACTTTTACTTACAGCGTATATTTTTTCTGGTAAAAATGGTCGCGATGGTCTTCCGAGTGTTCAGTCATCAAATAAATTATTAAAAACTTTTGCCGATTTTATCCGATTAAAGCAATTGACGTCGTTCCAAATAGTTATTGATACAGATTCAGGACGAATAATTCTTTCACAGCCTATGGAACAAGTGTTAGAAAGGCTAAAGCGATGCGCATTAATGGTCAACAGTAATGACAATGGTAAAGATCGAATTTATGAGATGGATTTCTTACTGTGTGAGCAAAGCAAAGGGGCATTTGTTAAAGAGTTTGGGACGGCTCAGGATTTCTTTGAGCAACTTTATGAGCTTTATAGTTTAAATTTAATTTCTAGTAGCAAGAACAAAATTCATCAAGTGTTTAGTATTCCTGAACGTGAATTGAAAGTATTAATTAATACCCCAGATGCAGAAACAGAATATTTGAATCTAAGTGATGGGGAGCATCAATTTATTCAAGTATTTACATCTTTAGCATATTTTGCAAAACAGGATTCTATTTTTTTGTTAGATGAACCTGAAAGCCATTTCAACCCTGCTTGGAGAGCCAAATTTGTCCTCGTAATGGAGGATTTGCTTACTGCCAAGCAAAAGAGTTCCGAGTTTTTAATATCAACCCATTCGCCATACCTTGTCTCAGCATGTAAAAGTAAAAACGTAACGATATTCAAAAGAGACAATGGAAAAATATTATGTACTCAACCCAAAAAAGAAACATATGGTGGTACTTTCGATAGCTTGCTAAGAGAATTATTTGAGGTAATCAGCCCAATTTCAGAACACTCAAAAGCGTCAATAGAAAAAATTATAAAATCTAAAGACGTTACAAAAATGAAGTTAGCTTTAGCATTTTTTGCTGAATCTCCAGATAAAAGAGATCTATACGAGGCTATTTTAAGGAGTGGCCACAATTTAGATTTGGGTGAGAGTAGCAAATAATGTTATATGCTTTAAAGGTTATTGATGACCACCCATGTTTTAAAATGCAGGATTTGTTAAATAATTTCTTCTATTACTATGTATTCGATATTGCTTTTAATAATGATATTTTTCCCAATAATTTTTCAACAAAATATATCAATGGGAATGGGAAGTATTTTAAACAATCATTAGAAAATACAAGACTAGACTTACCTGTGCTGAAAAGTAAGAAACGTCAATTATACAGTCAATTCATTAATAACAATTCGATTGAAGCTCTATGCTTGGAGAAAACTTTTATACCAGAAGACAATATGTCATGGAGTAAAGGACAAGGTAAGAGGCTAAATGATTTTATGCTTAACTGTTATGAAACCAAATTAGATCTATCGCCTTTCAGAAGACCTGGGTGTAAGGAAGATCCCACACATAGATTCTATGCTGATTTCATAGATATAAATGGTAGTGTATGTCCTTTTTGTGGCTTAAATTCTTATAAAAACAAGTTTGGTTCTCGTAGGGAAGACCTTGACCATTACCTGTTTAAAGGAAGGTATCCATTAGCCGCTGTTAATATGTGGAATCTAATTCCGACATGTTCTGAATGTAATCAAGTTTATAAAAGAACATTAGATATTTTATATGATGGCATTATACGTAAAGAAGCTTTTTATCCTTACGGAAAAGTAGGTGGTATTAGCCTAAAGATAAGCCTTAACATTGCTTCTGATAATAAAAAACCTAATTCTTGGCAGGTAATAATTAAGCCTAGGTTTTTGGAGGATAAAGAAAAGGTTGATAATTGGATTCGTGTTTACGGTATAACAAAAAGGTATATGAACGCACTTGCACAAGATCATGATAATTGGATTCAAATTGCATTAACAGAAAGAAAAACAAAGTTTAACAGCATTCTATGTTTTAGGAAATTTATGTTATCAAGAGCGAGAAATGAACGAAAATACTATATTAATAAGTTGGCGCCTACATCTTTTTTAAAACAATCATTTTTTGTATTTGTTGCTCGTTCAGCTGATGATGTATTTATAAAAAAATATATGATCCCATTTAATGCTGGTTTATAAAGTGAGAGGGAATGTACAACATGGCTATTTATTGTGGTAATGAAAATTCTACCCCCTTAATCACCGTTGCAAATGATTTTCAGGCCCAATGTTTAATTGCTGGCAGTTCATTACTGACGGGGAAACCAATTTGGAATCTTAAAAACATCGATGAACTAATAAAGTATTTCGTTGATAATTTAGATGAAGGTGAAGGCGACTTTTTCTCTAAGTTAGAAACTCAGCTGAAACAAGCTTCTGCCGAAGCCAAGATGTTATTAGCAGAAATGCTATGGTTCATGTCGCTATGCCCTAGTAGTGTTGGGCCTTCTTCTAAGCGAGATACCGTAGAACGTGTATTTGCCTTTTCTGGCAAAAAACTAGCTGATAGTGTTCCTGTGGAAGTTCAAAAAGAATATCTTTCTGATGAAGTACTAACTGGCATAGGTAAAACGGGGGCGGCATATAACACTGGTCGTTGGCGTGAATTAGTTTATTTTATTCGGTTATTGACTGAACTGTTTAAATTAAGTACCAGTGAGCGTTCAACCTTACTTGCCAATCGTGAAGCATTTTCAACTTGGTTAGAGCTTATTCCTGAAAACAGTCAACGACAGTTCCGCCATATGGTCTTGTATTTGTTCTATCCAGACTCGCAAGAGCGCATTTTTGGTGGTGGCCATCGCCAATCACTGCTCACTAAATTTGCCAACATCAGCGCTTCACAATTTAAAAAAATGCCAGCACATGATGTTGATAATCAATTATTAGATATTCGCAGAAAATTTGAGCAAGAGTATGGCACTCAAGAACTTGATTACTATGTTGAGCCGCTTAAATCTCGTTGGGATCGTGAGAATGTTTCAACCAATATTGCTGAGCAAAATGCTGAATATGAGAGTAAGGATAAAACTATGGCGTCCAACAATAATAACACTAGTTTAAATCAAATCCTTTATGGTCCGCCTGGTACAGGGAAAACCTACAATACGATTAATCGTGCATTACAAATCGTAGCTCCGGAGTTCTACCGTTCGAATAAAGATAACAGAGTTGAGCTCAAGACACATTTCGATGATCTAGTTGCTAAGAACCGTATTGGTTTTGTCACCTTCCACCAGAGCTTTAGTTATGAAGATTTCGTCGAAGGGCTAAGAGCCAATAGTGATGAAGCAGGTCAGATTAGCTATGATCTTGAGGATGGTATTTTCAAACGGATGTGTGCCGCTGCAAATGCTAAACCTATAATGAATAAACCTCAACGTCGAGTTGATGTATCTGGACGCAAAGTTTGGAAGATGTCTTTAGGTGATACTCTTGGTAATGAGGCATATATTTATGAGCAATGTCTTGAAAATAATTATGTGTTGCTTGGCTACGGCTACAATGTTGATTTTAGTGCTTCAAAAGACAGAAAAGGCGTGATTGAGGCCTATAAATTCAACGGTATTAAGATAGAAAAAGAGAGTGACGACTACAGAGTTACATCAGTTCAAAACTTTAAAAATGTTATGTCTATTGGTGATTTAATAGTTATTTCTGATGGTAATCGAAAATTCAGAGCGATTGCAGAAGTGACTGGTGATTATCAATATGATCCTACAGTTATTGAAGACGAAAGGTATTCTCAGGTGCGCAATGTTATTTGGCACCGCGTATACGAACCATCTTTACCTGTAGATGAGTTGTTTAATAAGAACTTATCACAGCAAACTATTTACAGATTAAAGCCACCTACTATTGATAACGAAAAATTTCAGACACTATTATCTCTTGATGATGAAGACCAAACCATCAGAAGTGGTTCGAACATAGCCAGTTACAAAGTACGCTCTATAACAAAAGAGTTAATTAACCTGGAAAGACCTAATGGTGTTTTATTACCAATAGCTCGGAGTATTGTTGATGAATTGGTTATGTTGGTCAATACAGGTGTTATTACTCTAGAAGATATCAAGAGCAAACAGATGTTTGAAAAAACGAACTCAAAGTTAGATAAGAATTTTATCAACTCTAATAGTAACGTCTTTTCACCATTGATTGAGCAAGTGGTTAGATATGGTATAGAGCTTAATAATGAAGCGAATCTTAGCAAGGCAAGAGTGTTGATCATAGATGAAATTAATCGTGGCAATATTTCAAATATTTTCGGTGAGTTGATTACGCTGATTGAACCAAGTAAACGTGCTGGTGGCGTTGAGTCGCTGACAGTCAAATTACCTTACTCCAAAGAACCGTTTTCAGTCCCTTCAAATCTTCATATCATCGGCACAATGAACACCGCTGATAAATCATTGGCTCAAGTGGATATTGCGCTGCGTCGTCGTTTTGAGTTTGTTGAGATGATGCCTAAGCATGAGTTACTTGAGGGGATTGATGTTGAAGGGGTAAATATAGCTAAGTTGCTTGATACCATCAATCAGCGCATTGAGCTGCTATATGATCGAGAGCATACCATCGGTCACAGTTTCTTCTTACCTTTAGAATCAGATCCAACTATTGGTCGCTTAGCCCGTATTTTTGAACTAGAGATATTGCCTTTGCTAGAGGAGTATTTCTTCGACGATTGGGAGCGTGTTGGGCAAGTGCTTGGTGATCATTTTAAGAAGGCTAATCCAGAATTAAAGTTTATCGCAGAAAAGTTTACAGACGCTTCTGTACTGAGATTGATGGGCAGTGACTGGGCACAAGACAGTATTCGCCCATACAAACGCAATATGGCTGCATTTACTAACCCTGAAGCGTACATAGGCATTTATGACTCGCCTCAAAAGTAGTGATATTACCGTTAGGGAGTTTGCTCTTTTAACTAATGAGGGCGATGACAAGAGTGTGGATTGTCACTCAATACCCAAGTCTGCGTTTGAGTGGCTGCTTGCTAATGGAGTGAGTAGCGGTGAAAAGCAGCGGGAGCTAGTTAAGGTTAAACGTTACGGTAAATCAATTGCGTTGCAGGTGGTGAATTTTGTTGGTGTGCTTGAAACGCCATGTAGAACCCGCATAGAGATTTTACCTAAGACAACGACAGATGAATGCAAGCCTGAAATAGCGCGTAAAATTTTGCTTAAAATGTTGGCTAGTGTAGATAAACTTAAATTAGAGGAGTTTCAACAGTCACATTTACAGTTATTAAAACAACCGATCTATGAGGTGTTGATTGCTTACTTTTTAAAGTCTGTCGCTAAGCTGATAAAGCAAGGTATAAGAAGTGAGTACCAGCGCGTGGAACGTGAGTCCTCATTTCTAAAAGGCCAGTTACTGGTTGCTAAACAGCTAAGACAGCGACCTGGACGTCAGCATTACTTTCAAGTGTCTCACGACATATATCACGCGAATCGCGCTGAAAACCGTTTATTGCATTCATCATTGAAACAAGTTTTTAAGTGGGCTAGAACGAGTGCAAATCAACGTCTGGCAAGGGAGCTACTATTCGTATTTAGCGACATTGAAGAGTCTGTAGATTTTGCGCATGACTTTAGGCTTTGGACAGATAACAGAAGTCTTGCACATTATCGGCCCCTTAAACCTTGGTGTGAGCTGATTTTGAGCTATCAATCACCAGTTGCGATGGTTGGAAATAATAATGGCTTATCTTTTTTATTTCCGATGGAACAATTGTTTGAGCGCTATGTAGCCAAGCAGCTAAAACGTCAGTTACCTATACATTTAAAGTTAAGAGAGCAGGTGTCTAGCCACTGCTTAACCCACCATAACGGCAATGATTGGTTTAGGCTAAAACCTGACATTGTGGTTTATGATAAATCAAAAGTGGTCACTGTGATGGATACCAAGTGGAAGTTGCTTGATGCTTCACTTAAGACCACAGAGCATAAGTACAATTTGAATCAATCAGATATGTACCAATTGTTTGCTTATGGTGAGAAGTACCTTAAAGGCCAGGGTGATCTGTACTTGATTTATCCCAAACACACTGGTTTTACTGAGCCTCTAGCAAACTTTGAATTCAAACCAGAGCTGAGGCTGCATGTTGTGCCTTATGATCTTGAAACAGACCTTTGTTATTTGCCTGAGTTTGATTTGAGTTATTCACTCCCAAATAAGGCCTGTTAAACAGCTTTAAATATTTAGAAAGGATAATTATCCATGGTTGGATTAGGTGATATAGAAGCCCATGGCAAAGTGGGTGTTGTTTATGTTGTTTATGTTGTTAAGGTAAATTAAAAATGGATGTTAAAGCTCAAATGGATTTTGCTAATTATGCTCGATTACAAAACGAAGTAACTACCAAAAATGTAAAACCAAATTATCACAAATACAATACCGAAGGCAGAAGGCTTACGGATTATGATGACAAGGATTCATTGAAAAACGCGTTACGGTGCTTTGAAAAGGCTTTGGCGTTAGCCTCTAAAAATGAATATACCAAAGCTTCTGCATGCCATGAGTTAGGAGTGTTTTATTTTACTCATTTTGCGCACTTACCTGGTGCACCTCATTCAAATTTAAATAAAGCCGTTTCATTCTTTTCACGTGCAATCGAAAGCAAGCAACGACAACAATTTCCAGATAAACATGCATCAAGTTTGTCGCAGTTAGGGGCAACATATCGAAGGGCAGCCAATGAGCATTTATTTCCCTTAAGTCGGCAGGATTGTCTAATAAAGTCTCAGCAGTTTCATGAGTCTGCAATAAGGATGTTAGAGGGAAATATTCCGATATTTACTCGATTAAATCAGCTTTCTATCGCCTATTTCAATTTAGCTGCAACTCTACTCGATGCCGAAAAAGTTGCTGAAACTTGTGATGCTCAAGCTAAAGCGTTTCAGTGTTTTATTGACGCTATTGAGTGGGCTCAGTCAAATGTACCTTATCTTGGTTTAGAGGATTTAATGTCCTTGAAACCTCATCAAATATTGCCTCTTACTTTTACGCGATTGAGTCACTTTTCCAACAATGTGGAACACAAACAGCTCTGTCATTTTATTGGAGAAATAGCACCGTCGTTTGGTCTAGATCCTTTAGATTTTATGAGGGTAAATCCTTATGCAGATCTATCAAATCCTATCGTTGAAATTCAGCAGCTAGTAAAAGAGGCAGAGAGAAACAGCACTGCTGCTAATATTGAAAAGTTATCAACTAAAATTGACTCATTAATGGTGAGTAGACAGTCTACAGAGACGGACCAAGAGTCTGATAGGGTTAGTGTGCTAATTCAACAGGCAAATTCAGGTTTAGCTCGTATATTAGTAAAAAAAGAAGACTATTTACGAGCATTTATAACGCTAGAAAATACTAGCGGGATGCGTTTTTGTGAAAGTGCGAGTTTGTGTTGGCTTCACCCTAAAAATCCTGTCGCTCAAGTGTTACTAGATACGCTAAGAAAATTGGGTAGTACGTACTATGGCTTGAATGAACTTGCACTTATGTCTAGTTTCGTGGACAAGGATAAATTACATCAATATCTTACAGAGAGTGCGAAGTTACTTAAATCACAAGCTCCCTTAAAAATAACCAATATTGATGAACATGTATTTGATGGTAATCAATATGCAAGTATCGTCGACATAGCGAGTCGAGCTAGTGATCCAGTCAGTTATTTAACACAACAAGCCAATTTGTGCTTGATAGATTTCAAAACGTTAGGTGAATATACTGACAGGTTAGATCCCGATTACTTCAGCGCGAGGCAACGAACTTATCAAATTACCTTTGATAATCTAAAAAAGGCCGTTCATGCTCATCCCGAGCTAGTACTCGTTAAGATAGACATTGAAGATCACTATGACGATGCTTTGATTATCGTTGTTTATCTGCAAAATAACGAAATAATTGCTAACGGTTATTCTTTCAACTTACCTAAAAATCTTATCAATAATGTTGCTGCGTTTGTTGCTAATAACAAAGAAGCTAGTACAAATTGGGATTTAGACTTTGTCGATTGGGAAAGAATACTTCCAACTCACTTAAGCAAAGTTTCGCTGCTACCTTCATTTTTTGCTTCGCATATACCTTGGATAGCAACAGGTAAAGTAGGTGAAAAACTTTATCAATTAGCAAGTGAGATCAATTGGCTACCTTCACTGATGTATTTATATGAACAAGTTAAATATTCAGATGAAAAAAGCCTGCGTACTAGCATATGTGGTGGAGACACGTTATTTGAAAAACTCGCTGAGCAAGCCTATCCAGACGTTATTGTTAATCAATCTATGGATGATGTTGTTAATCAATTAACCCACTCAAGTGTTTTTAGCTTCTATGGACACTGTGAACATAAACTGCCGGATAGACCTTCATTATTATTCAAAGACTTTGTTATTCGAGACGTCGAGATGCGTCTTGGTGCGCGGGGAGCAGAGCGGATCGAGTTGTGGGCGTGTCAAAGTGGTTCGAATATTCCTCTACATTTTTTGCCTAGCCAGGTGAATGAAGCCTTTGGTATGGATATGAGGATGTTAGAGTGTGGTGCTAAAACCGCTATAGGTTCTCTGTGGGCTGTTCCTGAGTTAGTTACGGCACACATAAAAGCAAAATACGATAAGCTTGTTATAAGCGGTTTAGGGGCATCTGAAGCACTGCTTAGTGCTCAACGTTGGTGGGTTGAAAGAGGTGCAGATGACGAGTTAAGTAGAATCACTACCATTGGTGAACAAGAGTACCTAAGGACACTTGGTTGCCATTATACAAAAAAACAAGCGTTGGAAGCGCTTATGGGGCCCGTACTTGCGAGTAGTGCTAATAAATCCAAGTTTGATATAAGCGTTTTAGAGGATTCATTTAAGCATCCTTCAGCATGGTCAGGCATGCGTTTTTGTGGCTTAAGCGAGCAGCAAAATGTTTTTATTCCTAGAGTAGAGCTGTCATCAGCTCAACTACAGCAATTGAATACTTTAATTTTACAAATGGATTTACAGGCAGGCTTTGTAAAAAATGCGAGATAGCGTCTTACCCATTACTGATTGGTCTTTTATTGGACGGCAAAAGTATGTTGATAGAAATCGACAAGTTATAGAGTTGGTTATTGAACAGGCGCTAGAAAACTTTGATGAGAGATCCATCTCTTTGGCATTTAAAAATCAAGCCAGCGCAGTCTCCCAGATTATAGGTTTATTTTTGTTAAGCCCGTTTAGCGTTGATCGTTTACCTAGCGGTATCGCCAAAGATATAAAGCTGTTCAGTCAGTTGGCATTCTGGGTCCGATTCAAAACAGCTGGGAATGTCCATACTGGGGGTGGGGTTTATAAGCAGGTTTTAGTTGAAAGCGAGCATGAACTGTCAGAATCTAAAGTCGCCGATATCGATTTGCATGTGCAAAAATTGGCAAAAAATCTTAAAAAATTCAATCGACATGTCGCTCCAGACTTGATTGGTTATTGGTTGCTAGCTAATAAAAAGCTGTTAAGAGAATTATCTTCATTTGAAGGTGACTCAGAAGTAGTAGAAATAGAAAACGAGGTGTCAGCCCCTCAAACAACCCGTTATAAGGTAGATGCTTCTTTTAGATACTTGTATCTGTTCCTCAATGTTGCTGAGCATTTAGAGTCTGTGGAACGCTATGAGAATAAATATTTTGTGAAAGGCCTTAATCGTCCTCAATATGTCGCAGGTCAATCAGAAACTCATCAAACTAAGCATCAAGTTAGGCAGACAATTAAACAAATAATCAATCGATTTCATGAAGTATTTACTGAGACTGGTGATAATGATGTTCTTACTCGTTCATTGTTCAAAGCTATTGCAAAAAGTGCTGTGCTTGATGTGTATGAAATAAATAAGAATGATCCATATTATTCTTATTACACCCAAAAACTAAAACAACTAAAAGCTAAGCCATCTACATTATTGGAGCAAGTATCATGACACTTGATAAGTTATCGCTTGATGAAATGGTCCAAGGTGTAGAAAGTACTGATGAACACTGGGTTAAGCTTTTACAGCATCCAGACACAGAAAGGGTTTGGACTGAAGCTGTTAAGCGTCGGGAAAGTTTGAATGCGTTTTGCCGTCTAGCGGCTAAATGGCCTGCGATAGTTCATCAATATAAAAAATTAAAATCCTTTACTAAAAAAAGCACCAATGCCCCAAAAATTATTCTTTTTAGTCCTAGCTACCAACCATTTAGTGCTGCTTTGAGTAGTACGTCAGATGAAGAACAAGCCTTTTCAATTGAGGTTAAATGGGGGGAACACCAGATAGTGGAGCTAGATAAAGATATTCTCATTAACTTCAATGCGGACAGAGATATTAATGTTTATTATTCTTTTATTGGTGGTGATGGGGTCATTGGTATAGATGACTCGTGGGCCTTTAAGCTTGGCGAAGGTGCTGTATTGCTCACTTTTGTTGAGGGTGAGTGTTTAAGCAATGATTTTGAATCTATTTTAAACCATGCAAAATCAGTTGGGAGTGTAGTACTGCTACCGTCATAAATAAAAAGCGAAAAAAAGTAAACTCACCAGCGTATAGAAGCACCCATAACAAAAAGGTGCTTCAAAATGTTAACATTACAATATGCTTTACCCTTCACTGAAGAGTCTACTCGAGCGAATACGCCTCCATCACTAATGTGCCGTATTAACTCTAGAGTTTGGCAAAGTCTATCTTCCAATCAACAGGTTCAAACTATAAACCTGATAAATGAGATTGCATCAGGTAAACCTTATCCGTTTTTAGGCGGTCGAAAAGTCAAATGTAACAACTCCCTTGTTCGTTTTCGCATAGGCCGAAATCATCGGCTTATCTTGAACCGCACTTCAACGAATATCGTTTTTCAGCTATTTAACCGTCAAAATTATGAGCGAAACTTTAATAAAAAATTCAGTTCATTAACTGTTGAATGTTAAGGAGGCTGAGTCATGAAATTTATCCACGTAGAACATAAAAATATTAAAGAATTAGTCATCAACTGGCACATCACTGAAGTGTGCAATTATGACTGCAAGTACTGCTTTGCAAAATGGGGACGACCTAAAGAACTACATCGTTCTCTTGAGGACATTGAAAAGTTGCTTGATTACTTAGCTTCATATTTTATCAAAGGTAATTCAACGTTAAAGAGTGAGCTCGGTTACGAAACCGTTCGTCTTAATTTAGCTGGCGGAGAACCAATGATGCTTGGCAGTACATTTTTTATCGTACTGATGCTGGCGAAACAAAAAGGCTTTAAAACCTCAATCATTACGAATGGGCATTATCTAATAAATAGCCGCTTGGATTTTCCTAAGAATGTGTTGGATATGGTTGGTATTAGCTTTGATAGCCAAGATTTAAGTACTCGAGAAAAAATAGGCAGAGTTGATCGTAAAGGCAATTCGCTGAGCGCTGAGGATTTAAAAATCGCATTAGAGGGGTTAATAGAAACTCAAAAAGGCATCAAAACCAAGATCAATACAGTTGTGAATAGCTTAAATTATGAAGAGGACTTTTCATCACTGATTTGTGAGTTAAAGCCTTATAAATGGAAAGTCTTACAAGTAATGCCGTATGGTGCTGATGATTTACTGATCTCAAAAGAAAAGTTTAACCAGTTTGTAGAACGTCATAGTGGCTTAGGACTCCCACTATTTTCTGAGTCGAATTCAACGATGACAGAGTCTTATTTGATGATTGACCCTTTAGGCCGCTTCTATCAAAACTCTGTAAGTTCTATTGGTTACAAGTACAGTGACAGTATCAATCAGTGTGGTGTGGAAAGCGCACTTGCTCAGATAGCGTTTAACCCTAAAACATTTTTATCAAGATATCGTCACATTGATATCGATGTTATCGAGTGTTAGGGGGAAATGATGAAAAGTGAAACTTGTTTTGGAAAAACCTCAGGTAAACCATTAACACAATATTATGATGAAGAAGAGGCTCAAGGAGCCGCTGATTACTCCAAAGAATATTATGGTAATGATTTAAGTCCGTATCATTGCAGTAAATGTGATTTATGGCACTTATCACCCAAAAGTAGACAAACGCCCAGTCAAAAGTGTAATCGTTGTACAGGAGGCTATGGCGTTGAAAAAGAATCATATCGCTCCAAACTCGAGGCACGTTTAAGGGCTAATATTATCTATGATGAAC
Source organism: Shewanella sp. SR43-4 (assembly GCF_014163845.1). NCBI lineage: Bacteria > Pseudomonadati > Pseudomonadota > Gammaproteobacteria > Alteromonadales > Shewanellaceae > Shewanella > Shewanella sp. SR43-4. The sequence goes on from NZ_JACJEB010000008.1 coordinate 22,906, forward strand.
AAGGTATTAGCTTACGAGTCTATAAATGTAAGTATGGTTTTGGATGGCACTTGACGAAGAGTCAGTTTTAGATGGTACAGGTAATGAGCTAGTTCACCATAGTGAGAGAGTCTAGTAATAGCCTGTAAACTCTTTGCTGGTGGGTTTAGGATTAAAAACTATGCGGCTTGCCGCATAGTTTTTGGTTTGCGCGGGCTTTTTTCCTTTTCCTCTCGCTTTTGCGAAATAGCTAACCCTATACAATAGTTTTGCCATATTTTTATTATCACCACGCTGTATTTTGTAATATTGATGTCTTGGATAATAAATAAAACCACCAAGTTCAGACCAAATACGTTTGCTGATAATATTAACCCAGCCTGGGTACATGATGTTTTTACCATCTAAAAGTAGCACGATGTGATAGTGCGGTGATTTTGCTTTTTCTTGCTCGCGTACCCATACATAACCTAAACGGTGTATTTTGTACTTTGCTTTGAGTTGTTTTAATAATCGCCTGAAAAATACAGTAATCTGCTTATTTAGCAGGACGTAGCTTGGTTGGTGAAGATCATAGCGAATGGCCATTAATTTTAAATGATGACTTTGAAAGTTAAAGATTTGTTCAAATGATGATTTAAGTATTGGTGTATAACAGCCTGATGGTCGATTATTTACTTTCCATTGATTTCCTTTGTATGAGTAAAAGTCTGCTATCGATATGTGCATATGTTTTTACCAGAGGCTTGATTTAATTTCTTAATTAAAAAGAAAGACAGATATTATTAAGATCCCCCCCTAATATTCAGGGCCAGTTTAGCTGCAACAACATATGCGGCCTGACTTTTCTGCTCATATTATTTTCATTTTAGGGGGTTAAAAACCTATCAATATTTTCCAGTATTGTCTGTTATAATTTTTTAGTAATATATTCAAGTGGTTGAGGGGAGCACCCTCACCACTTAAATAGATACCTATTATCTATCTTCTCAGCTCATCCCAAGCCTCTTTTCGAGCCTTTACTAGTGTGTCAATATAGTCAGCAAGTAAATCATCTTGTATACCAGCAGCCATTGCTTTGAGAGTTTGATGTATTTCGTACTCAAACCATCCAACAGCTCTACTCCCGAGCTTGATTGGTGGTGGAAGTAGCCCTTCATTGATCCTTTCATGAAGCGTACTTTTGCTGATTGCTAAGATAGAGAGGGCTTCCGGTTTGCGAATGATACGCATATTTTTTGATGTGTTCATAATATAGATTCCTGTAAAAGTGTTAATTGGTTATTACAGGGCTATATTGGAAGTTCTAGTGGTAAATTAGAGGTTTGAATTGATCGCTTTTATCTAGTCAATTCAAACTTGAGTTATTCTAACTTTGGAAATTTATTTAAGCATATTCTGTCGAAGGCACTTTTCCATTTTGATGCATTTTCCATCTTGTCGTCAAAAACTATGGCCAGAAAAGTCACAAAATCTGATGTATCACTAATGGTTATCTTATTATTTTTTTGAAGCCATACATTGTGTAATTGATTAATTAGTTGGCCTTTTCCTGTTGTTAGTTTTAGCTCTATTGGTGGCTCAGTACAGTTGCCGATTAAAGCACTCTTCGGTGGCGTTGCTGCAATAGATATGGATTGTATGACTTGCTCTAATTTAACAATCAAGCTTTGTAATTCATCATTTTTAGTGTCATCAAGTATTAATGGGGCGTTTACTCTGAGATTATTTTTATTATTACCGTTAGCTAATTGAGTATAAATCACATCAATATCAGACATTATGATTGGAAATGAGTTTGCAACAGCCTTAATTTGAGTAAGGCCATCTTGAAAGTGTTTTTTTGCTGTTCTGAGACGTTTAAGTTGTTCGTTATATGTTTTCTCACCTGCTGGATAGTTCTGGCAATATTTAATTATTGAATCGATGTCAGTATCGCTAAAACCTTTTGAGTTCAGCCACTTTTTATTATCTAGAATCATATTAATTCCTAAACTACTCTGAGATTTTTCATACCAATTAAGCTAACGTTACCATTAGCAGCTTGGATAATGTAGTCACTCCACCAGATCATCATTACTCTACGGCGTTCTAAGTAGTCGGTTCTGTTATAAGCACTACGTATCTGATTTTTATCAATATGTGCTAATGCTGTTTCAATAAGATCTGCATCAAACCCTTGCTCATTGAGTGTTGTACTTGCTAGCGAACGGAGGCCATGTGCGGTGGTACGGCCCTTTAACCCCATTCGATTTAATGCAGCGTTTGCTGTTTGCACATTGCAATGTGTTTTAGGGTTTCTTTCTGCAGGGAAAATGTACTCTCTGTGACCGCTGAAATGCTTAATTACTTCAAGTAGCACAATCGTTTGCTCGGTAAGGGGGATAACATGATCACGGCGCATTTTCATTTTATCTGCCGGAATTGACCATAACCGGTCATCAAAATTAATTTCATCCCATCGTGCTGCTGCGGCTTCATTCGGCCGAGTCATGGTATGCAATTGCCATTCAATTAAAAAGCGGGTGACTTTTTTATACTGGCGTTCGCGATAGCCTGCATTAACTCAGGCAATTCATTTGGTTTTAATGCTGCAAGGTGTTCTTTGCGTGGTTTTTTGAATACCGACTTAATACCGGATAAAGGATTTGCATGAATAAGGCCCGTATTGACGGCGTATATCATGACTTCGTTTATGCGTTGGCTTAATCGCTTAACAGTTTCGAGATTACCTTTTGCTTCAACAGGCCTTAATACTTTAATAACCATCGGCGCAGTGATATGGCTGATTGGCGTTTTAGCTAAAGCAGGGAGTAAGTGCAGCTTGAAAGAGCGCCATGTTGAATCAGCATGGTCCAGAGTTATGGATTCTTTCTTAGCTTCAAACCATTGCAGAGCGACTATCTCAAAAGTATGTTCAGTGAGTGCCGCTTTTGCAGCTAGCTCATCAGCTTTATGTTGCTTGGGGTCAGTATCTAACGCGATGAGCGTTCTAGCTTCTTGTGCGAGTTTACGTGCATCAGCAAGAGAAATATCAGGATATGAGCCAAAACTTAGGTTTTGTCTTTTCTTGGTAATTGGATTGACGTAATTGAGAAGCCAAAGCTTAGAACCGTTAGGCTTTACCCTTAACTGCAACCCCGCACCGTCTGCCAGGTTATATTCTTTGTCTTTTGCTTTAGCACTTTTGATTTCTGTATCTGAAAGGGGCTTTGCGAGTCTTGCCATAGTAACACCATCCTTAGTAACACTGACCTGAGTGATTAAAGCGATGTTACTAAATAAATGTAAACCTATAAATTATTGACAGTTATAGGCCTAAATTGTGGTTTTAGTAACATCGAAACGGCTATGTATTTGCCGATGTTACTTCTGATGTTACTAAAAGTTCCGGTTTTCAACAAACGTTATCGTACACAAATGGAGCTGAATTTAACGTAAGTCATTGATTTATGTATTTTACAGACAGAAAAAAAGACGTCCTAAGACGTCTTCGTTCCTTTAATTGGTGGAGGCGGCGGGACTTGAACCCGCGTCCAGAAAGCCTACATCCTCGGCACTACATGTTTAGTCTCTCTTTTATTTAACCAAGCAGTCTCCGAAAGACAGGATGCTACTTGGTGAGTCCGGTACTGTTTCGCGGTTCACCCCCGGACGGAGTTCCCTCGCTAGCACACTGTAATATGACCATCAGAATCCACTGTCCACGTGCGAAACGTGTGGTTGATGGCTAGCTAGCCTAAGCTGCTAGAGAGTAGTTAGAGTCGTTTGCAACTATAACGGTGCGGCTTTTTACGAGGCCAACCGCCCCTCGACATGCTCCTTGGGTTTCGTGAATCCTGTCGAATCCAGAATCGCCCCCAATTGAGTTAACTATAACGCTTTGTGAGATGAATACCTAGTATCCATTAACAAAATATAATCGTTTGTTCACTATCTGTTCGTTATAGGCCTATGTTCAATAACAACTTATCAGTTTTCATCGTTTCAGTGGCCCATTAACAATATTAAGCGTTTTCTTTGTCTTTTTTCATTACGCGGGCTTTTTCGATTTTCCACTCGCGTTCTTTGGTGTCTTCACGTTTATCGTGATCTTTCTTACCTTTACCTAAGCCTATTTCGACTTTTACCCAGGCACCTTTGCGCCAGTACATTGATAAAGGAATTAACGTATAGCCTTGACGTTCGATTAAGCCGGCAAGCTTGTCAATTTCACTGCGCTTTAATAGCAGTTTTTTGGTTCTGATTGGATCGCATATTACATGGGTTGAAGCAGTATTCAGTGGTTGAATAGTACAACCATGCATAAAAGCTTCACCCTCTTTAATATAGACATAACAATCCGATAAATTGACTTTACCCATGCGAATGGACTTAACTTCCCAGCCCATAAGTTGTAATCCCGCTTCGATTTTGTCTTCAATGCGGTATTCAAAGGTCGCGCGTTTATTGCGTGCGATGCTCGCTGAGGCGTTTGCTGATTTCTTTTTTACCATTATTATTACCGTTCTGATTGCCGTTATTGACCTGAAGGATGGTGCTGGACAACCCGCAGTGAGCCCATTTGATAAACTCTATTATGTTTACTAACTATAATAGATATGGGGGAGATTTATGATATTACAACGATTATACCGAGTTTCTTGATGATTGTGTTATTTCCAACGCGATTTAACACTCTCAGAGATGCCTTTTTTGTTTAACGTGATAAAATCCCGCTATTGTATTAAGGATAGTGATGTCAGATGCCTAAGATTTCCAAAAGTATGCTGGTTAGATTTAGTGCCTTAGAAATGTATGATTTAGTCAATGATGTTGAATCGTATCATGCTTTCCTACCTGGATGTGTTGGGGGCAAGGTACTGGAATTTGATGGTAAAACCATGGTGGCATCAGTTGATGTCAGTAAAGCCGGGATCAGTAAAACATTTACTACTCGTAATCAAGTGGTGCAAGCTAAATCTATTTCACTTGAACTGGAAAATGGTCCCTTTAAGTACATGCATGGTCTATGGAAGTTTACTGAACTAACCGAAGATGCATGTAAAGTTGAGTTTGATTTAGATTTTGAATTTTCAAACATGCTGGTTGATATGGCGTTTGGTAAAGTGTTTAAAGATTTAATGTCGTCTATGGTAATGGCGTTTACCGATAGGGCAAAGGTGATTTATCGTGATGAATGAAACAGAAAAGTTTTCGGTAGATGTTATTTATGCATTACCAAAACAGCAGAAAATTATTTCGGTGATGGTGTCTCCAGGTACCACATTTATTGAAGCCGTTAAGCAAAGTGATATGGTTAAATTTTTTCCTGATATTAACCTTGAAGACGTTAAGCTTGGGGTGTTTAGCCGCCAGGCCAAGCATGATGAGGTGCTTGTTCCTGGGCAGCGTGTTGAAATATATCGCCCACTAATTGCCGATCCTAAAGATGTTCGCCGTAAGCGTGCCGAAAAAGCTAAAGATGAAGGTCGTATTAATAAAATAACCGGTGCTAAAGTTAACTAAACTTAGAATAATATACGTTTATCAAAATGTGCTTTAGGCCTTTGAGTATTATCCTTTGGGTCAATGACGAGTTTATCGCAAGTCAATGAATGCAATAAGCAGGGCAAAGTTTGCAAAATAAATCGTCTATGTTAATTTTGAAATAGGTTAAGCACAGTTATTTTGGCTAATTATCCATGTGTTAACGCTAGTTTAAGGTTAACTCGATTGATGTGTGGCAATGAAAAAACGCCAAAAAAAAGCAGGACTCTCATGAGAGGTCCTGCTTTTTTTTGGCATAAATCACATGTTATTGTGTGGCTTATGTTGGTGTATTATCATTTTCTGCCTGGTTCTTTAATGCCGGACGTTGTTCTTCAACTAACGGTTTTGCATCTGGGCGAATTTCAGGTAGTAAAGGCTTCATATCTGGGTCGTTAACGGACGGCAATGAGCTTTGTTCCAGCGGAGTATTAAATTCTTTACTGAGATCGTAATCGCCGCTAACACTGGAAATTGTGTCGCCATTAAAGTGAATGATCAATTCTTTATGAGTAATGCTAGCATCTCGACCACTTTTGAAATGATAGACATAGTACCAAGTGTCATCAGAGAAGCTGTCGCGTAATACTGGGCGACCTAAAATATATTCTGCTTGTGCTTTAGTCATGTCGACACGAAGTTTTTCGACTTGTTGTGTTTCCATATAGTTGCCTTGTGGCACATCTGGTTTATATATTAACCAGTCAAATACACTGCATCCGCTAAGAGATAATGAAAGCGCTACTGCGCTTACAAGGGTAAGACTTTGTTTTTTGTTTATCATTGTCTGCGCTACTTCCTAAATTCTGTCGGTCATCATACCCAAGCTGTCCCTATGCTGACAAGGGTCTATTAAAAGATGTTGTGGCTTTGAGTCAATTTAGCGCCCTAAGTTCCATTTTTTCAGTAAATAAATCTAAGGTAAATTTTCATATTTATTTAACGCATTACAGCAAATGTTGGTAGGATGTTGTTAAATCGTTCAATTTAAACGACCGAACTAAATTATGTCACTATTAAGTGCTATATCTAACTAAGCATTTATTATTAATAACTTTATCCAAGTTGCAGCGTTCAAAAAAGAAACAACAATGACTATTCAGCAATCGCAAAGTGCAACATTATCCAATGTAAAAAAAGGCCGTCTGATTTGTGTTGGAACAGGATTACAGTTAGCAGGGCAAATAGGCGCGTTGAGTTTGAGTTATATTGAGCACGCAGATGTGGTTTTTTCGTTAGTGCCCGATGGTTTTTCTGAACGATGGCTAATGTCGCTTAATTGTGACGTGCGTTCGCTGCAGCCTTATTACGCACAATGCGGCGAGATAAAAAACCGTCGTGCTACTTATGCTGAAATGGTTAATGCTGTTTTGTGTGAAGTACGCCTAGGTAAGTTAGTCGTATGCGCCTTATATGGTCATCCTGGAGTATTTGCTTGTGTTGGGCATTTATCCATAAAACAAGCTCGTTTGGAGGGGTATGATGCGAGTATGTTACCGGGTATTTCTGCGGAAGCTTGTTTGTGGGCTGACTTAGGTATCGATCCTGGTAATAGTGGCCATCAAAGTTTTGAAGCGACTCAGTTCATGATTTATCATCATGTGCCCGATCCTACTACGCATCTTTTACTGTGGCAGATAGCCCTAGCGGGTGAACATACTTTGACTCAATTTAGTACCACTAAAGCGAGGTTACAGATTTTGGTTGAGCACTTAACGCAATGGTATCCTCTTGATCATCAAGTGGTGATATATGAAGCCGCAAATTTGCCGTTTCAATCACCAGTAATCGAGCGCATGGCTTTGTCGTCTTTACCTGAGGCTAGGTTGACCCCAATTAGCACACTATTGATCCCTCCAGCTAAACAGATCACATTAAACCATGAGATGTTGGCTAAGTTAGGTATTACCGAATCAGATATAGGTTAAGTATCTGTTAACATTAAAAGATAATATGGCATAATCGTGCTCTATACTGAACGTTTTGGTTTATATCTTGACCTGATATAGACAGCAGATTAATTGAAGATGAAGTTGCAATTGTTAATTTTTTTATAGTCAGTTTTTTGTTAAAATTGTTAGCCGATACAAGTTAACAACTATCAGCGTTTGTTGTTAAACTGACTTGAGTGTAAAGTACGCACAAGTTTAAAAAGCTAGTTAAATCAGTTGAATGTACTTTATGTGTTGAATTGTCTGATGTTATGTCATTATGCCCATAAATTAACAATAAAATTATTAAAACAGAGAGTGACAATATGTCAAACATGAGTGCCTTTTTTACTGAGCTTGCGACTAATGCCCTGTTATTAGAAGCATATAAGCTTGATCCTCGTGCTGTCATGAAATCAAATGGATTAACACAAGAAGAGATTGACGCTGTAATGTCGGGAGATAAAGCACGTGTGAGCCAGTTAGTTGGTGATAAAGACATGGCTATGTACATGATTATAACTAACCCTACAGAGTAATTATTCTTGCATCATACATCGAGGTATTTTTTTATTATCATCGTGTTGCTTTTTAGCCGCGCGGCGATAGCTGACAATATCGATTATGATAAAGAACTCGATACTATTGAACAATATTTGGCGACAGATACTGGTTATGCAATTAAAAAGATTGAAACCGTATTAGCCTCTGAATCGTCACTTACCTCATCACAACACAGCCGCCTACATAGGTTGGTCGGTTCCAAAGAGCTTTATTTAGGTCATTTTGTCGCAGCAGATAAAGCTTTCGATGAAGCACTGATAGACGGTCCAACTGGTGAAGAACTCACCAATATTTATCTATTGAAAATCACTGCAAATATTGGGCTTAGCAACTACCAAAAAGCCTTTTCTCTTCTGGAAGAAAATCTTTCTCGTATTGATAACTATCAAAACCAAAGTATCAAAATAAAGTCTTATAACCGTCTGATGAATGTGTATTTACAGCTGGGCGCTTATGATGAAATGTTACGTATAGCAAAATTGTCGCTGAATTTAAATCAAGGTAAAGACCCAAAAGATCAATGTTATTCAATGTTATACCTGTCAGTGGCCCATTCAAAGTTAGCTCATTTTGACCAAGCGGATACATTATTTAAAGACACTCAAGCTTATTGTAAAGATCATGGTCTGCCATTAATTGAAATCATGTCTATTAGAGGCTTGGCTACAGTGTTGTTTGATAAAGGACAATATGAGGCTGCAGAAAGTTTGTATCTTGTTGCTTTAGAGCGTTACCAAAAGTTTAAATTTGAAGTTGAGATTAATGAGATAAGGTCTTATTTAAGTGTTATTTATTTTCATTTAGGCGATTACCAACAAGCTGAAATGTATGCGCAAATGGTTAATGCGTTACCTAATAAACCCAGTAACATGATAGTGAAAAAACGAGTTAACGAAACTCTTTCTTTAATTGCAGGTAAACGCGGGCAATTTGATAAAGCATACCAGTTTCAAGTTGTCGCTTCTGCACTTGGCCAGCAGCTGCTTGATGAGCAGAAAGTCAAAGAAAATGCTTATCAAATGGCTCGCTTTGATAGTGTTGAAAAAAGCCGTGAAAATAGCAGTTTGATCCAAGATCACGAGTTACTGATGAAACAAAAAGATTTGTTTATGAAGGAAAAAAGTTCATCTATCATGTTCTCTACTTTACTTGTAGGTCTTTCTGTCGGTTTATTATTGTTATTGATCTCGGCTTGGCTGCAACGTAATCAATTTATGAAACAAGCGCAGCGAGATGGATTAACCGGTATTTTTAATCGCCGTACTGGACAAGAAATGGCGGAAAATGAATTTATTCAAGCTCAAACAATAGGTGAAAGATTCTCTGTTGTGTTAATGGATCTTGATCTATTTAAAAATATTAATGACCAATATGGCCACGGTACAGGTGACTGGGTATTAAAAAAAGTGACTAATGTCATCGAGGGCATGTTGAAACCGACAGATATTTTTACCCGAATGGGCGGCGAAGAGTTTGCTGTCTTTATGCCAAAGCAAGCCGAAGATATGGCTGTTGATTTTGCCGAACGTATCCGTAGTGAGATAGCCAATATTAACACTCGTTTCTCTGGACACGATTTTACGGTCACAGTCAGTTGTGGTGTCAGCACTGTTACTAAAGATGACTTAAGCCTTGATCCTTTAATTCATCGTGCAGATTTAGCCCTTTACCGAGCCAAACATAATGGTCGAAACTGCGTAATATCTTATGACGACACCATGAAGCCTTAATCATCAGCTAAGCTGAGATCATCATCAAAAGTCATCACACAAGCCCTTCGATAGCGACCATGCGTTCTACAACCTCATCACATTATCAGCAATGCAGTCTATGACTAAATGCACACAGCAACAGTAAATGGCATAGTTGTTAATAGGCTACTTTGAAGTGTATAAGCTCAATTTCTGTATAATTGAAAAGCACTTTTTTAGTGTTTGGTTAGCAGCATCCCACAGGTCATCTTACTCTTTGTGCATTTTATTGTTAAAAACGACGGTAATTGTATCGCTATTACGCCATGTGGCGACTTCATTTTTACATAAAAATATTTTGTAAATCATGTGGATAGTACCTAAAGCGAGAATAATACCTTACAACAAACACATTCTATTTAAATAGCAAATACCATTTAGCGGATCTCTTCTGGTGGTGTTTATGGCTTATTTTTAGAGCGTCATCGCTTACGAATAAACCATAATTTGGTCTCACAAACTGCGGCAGATATAAATTGCCTTATATTGCGGCAAATATTGCGGAAAAATTTATCTTGAAGGAGCGACTGTTCTGAATAATATGAGGCGAGTGATATATTCTGCTGCTCGTTAACGGGTAAGATCTTATCAAACAGATAATCTCTATTAAGTAGAGTAGGGGCTAAGAATGAACACCCTATGCACCAAATTGCTTCAAAACAACTCTACCAAATTATTACGACTACGACGAACAAGCACACTCCCCTTTGATTCATTTCTGTGTCTCGTTATTGTTAATCGGTAAATTATCGACTATTTAAGTCACTTTCTGCCCGACCTCAAGCTGAATTTTGGCTGTTTTTCCTATCATCATGAGTTGCAATGCCATTTTCATTGTTTGGCTATTACTGCAATAAATCTCTGCTATTGCACCATTTTGGTTCTCTATTGCCCCATTTGTGATTGTTTTTAATTTTTTTCAAAAAAAATTCACCTTTATTTAAAACAAACCAATATAGCTGAACTTGTTGATCGGGTGACGTAACTCACATTTTTAATGACATTACCGCTGTATTTTTTAACGTTGACGTAAACGTAAATTTAAAACAGTTGTTTAAATTTGGGTTATAAATGGATTTGTTTAAGCTTATGTTTTAAAACAATTAAAAGTGATTACGTACGGGTAAGCTAAAAACGTTATCAAATTGTTTCATTCACGAATATAGACTAAAGTTATGTAAGATAATATTTACAGTTAGTTTTTTTATTACAACCATTTTTACCAAAGTAATTTATTGGTCAATTGGTAAGATGAATTTCTAATGATTGATTTAAAGTATAAGCTCTAAAAATTAAAACTTTTTATAAACAAGTATTTATGTGTGATTTTGTTGTTTGGTATTACCAATTTACTGTGCTGTTGACAGTCGTTTTTAACACGTTTTGGTAAACTGATAACTGTTGCAATTACAAACGTTTTTGGTTAGTTTTTAGTACGAAACAGACATTTGAAAGTTTTTGATTCAAGGTCAGCTTCTTCAACGTCAGCTTCAACTTAATCTTATGAGTAAGCGGTTACTGGGCTCGATAAAAAGCATTCAATCGTTAAGTACAACAGTGATTCAGTTGATACAAGAATGTGGCATAAATGAGTTAGCAGTAGATAGCGTTATACAGTGAAGCATGACCACCAATATCAAAACAGACAGCATTTAGGGAGCCATTATTATGACGGCAGAACAACTAGTAGCCCAGTACAGTAAGTCCACAGCAAATGCTGATGATTCGGTTAAAACCGATCTCACTTTTATTGGCCCCACTGTTAATGGCCAAGAAGAGGTTTTTAATTCTGGTGCCGTGGCTTTCCTTGATTCGTTATGTGCCAAGTTTGTTGATGAAGTGCCAGAACTACTAAAACTGCGTAAGCAAAAGCAAGCACGTATTGATAATGGCGAGCTACCAGACTTTTTACCTGAAACCCGTGCAATACGAGATGGCAATTGGACTATCCGTGGTATGCCTAATGATTTGACCGACAGACGAGTTGAAATTACTGGCCCGGTTGATCGTAAGATGATCATTAATGCCTTAAACGCCAATGTAAAAGTGTTTATGGCTGATTTTGAAGATTCATTAGCACCGAGCTGGCAAAAGATTGTTGAAGGTCAGATTAACCTTCGCGATGCCGTTCGTGGTGATATTGATTTTACCGCTCCAGAAACCGGTAAGCATTACTCGTTAAATCCAGATCCAGCAGTGTTAATTGCTCGTGTACGTGGTTTACATCTTATTGAAAAACACATTGAGTATAAAGGCACACCTATACCTGGTGGTTTAGTTGATTTTGCGATGTATTTTTATCACAACTACCGTCAACTTTTAGCGAAAAATTCAGGGCCTTATTTTTATATTCCTAAGCTAGAAAGTCATGTGGAAGCACGTTGGTGGGCTAAAGTGTTTGCGTTTGTTGAAGAGCGTTTCTGCTTAGAACCTGGCACGATTAAATGTACCTGTTTAATTGAGACCTTGCCTGCAGTGTTTGAAATGGAAGAGATTCTTTATGAGCTTCGTTCAAACATAGTCGCACTAAACTGCGGTCGCTGGGACTATATCTTTAGTTACATAAAAACCTTAAAAAATTATCCAGATCGTGTTTTACCAGACCGTCAAGCAGTCACCATGGACACCAAGTTTTTAAGTGCCTATTCACGCTTATTGATTAAAACCTGCCATAAGCGTGGTGCATTAGCGATGGGCGGAATGGCGGCATTTATTCCAGCAAAAGATGAAGCGACTAACGATCTGGTATTGCAAAAAGTACGTGGTGATAAAGAATTAGAAGCTCGCAATGGCCACGATGGCACTTGGGTGGCTCATCCTGGTTTAGCTGATACCGCAATGAAAATTTTCAATGATTACATTGGTGGTGATAGAACCAATCAATTGCACATTACTCGTGATGTTGATGCGCCGATTTTAGCCAGTGAGTTACTTGAACCTTGCGATGGTGAAAAAACCGAAGCGGGCATGCGTTTGAATATTCGCATTGCATTGCAGTACATCGAAGCATGGATCCAGGGCAATGGTTGCGTACCCATTTACGGTTTGATGGAGGATGCTGCTACGGCAGAAATATCACGCACCTCTATTTGGCAATGGATTCAACATGGCAAAAGTCTATCAAATGGCAAGCTTGTCACTAAAGCATTATTTAAAGATATGTTGAAAGAAGAAATGGCCAACGTTAAGAAGGAACTCGGCGCAGAACGCTTTAATGCAGGCCAGTTCGCTAAAGCATCAACGTTATTTGAACAAATTACTACCTCAGATGAGTTAGTTGATTTCTTAACATTACCCGGATACGAACTGTTAACGGCTTAATGCCAGTAACAGAATATTAATTACAACACGACTGAATTAAGCAAAGTTGAACGATTCACTTTGCTACCCTCACACAGAAAGGAGCGACACTATGACTACACAACTAACTCGTCAGCAACAGGTTGATGCAATTAAGAAAGATTGGGCTGAAAATCCACGTTGGAAATCTGTTAAGCGTCCTTTTACTGCTGAAGAAGTTGTCGCATTACGTGGATCTGTTGTACCAGAAAACACGATTGCTAAAATGGGTGCTGCAAAATTGTGGGAACTGGTTAACGGCGGCGCTAAAAAAGGCTACGTAAACTCGCTGGGTGCACTTACTGGTGGTCAAGCAGTACAACAAGCAAAAGCAGGTATCGAAGCAATATACCTATCAGGCTGGCAGGTTGCTGCGGACGCTAACTTAGCGGGCACCATGTATCCTGATCAATCACTTTACCCAGCAAACTCAGTTCCAGCGGTTGTGAGCCGTATTAATAACTCATTCCGCCGAGCTGACCAAATTCAATGGGGCAAAGAAGTTAATCCTGGTGATGACAATTATACTGATTATTTTTTACCAATCGTTGCAGATGCTGAAGCCGGTTTTGGTGGCGTACTGAATGCTTTCGAACTAATGAAGTCGATGATTGATGCTGGTGCTGCTGGGGTTCACTTTGAAGACCAACTCGCGTCGGTTAAAAAGTGTGGTCACATGGGCGGTAAAGTTCTTGTTCCAACCCAAGAAGCAGTACAAAAGCTTGTGGCTGCGCGTTTAGCTGCAGATGTGAGCGGTGTTGATACGTTAGTTATTGCACGTACTGATGCCAATGCTGCAGATTTAATGACTTCTGATTGTGATGAATATGACCGTGACTTTGTAACTGGCGAACGCACTAGCGAAGGTTTCTACCGTGTTAAAGCTGGTTTAGACCAAGCCATTTCTCGTGGTCTTGCGTATGCTCCGTATGCTGATTTAATTTGGTGTGAAACGGCTAAACCTTGTCTTGAAGAAGCTAAGAAGTTTGCTGATGCTATTCATGCTAAGTACCCAGATCAACTATTAGCTTATAACTGTTCTCCATCATTTAACTGGAAGAAGAACCTAGATGACGTCACGATTGCTAAATTCCAGCAAGAGCTGTCTAACATGGGTTACAAGTATCAGTTCATCACGTTAGCGGGCATTCATAACATGTGGTACAACATGTTCGATTTAGCCTATGACTATGCTCGCGGTGAAGGCATGAAGCATTATGTTGAAAAAGTTCAAGAACTTGAATTTGCTGCGGCTAAGAAAGGTTATACCTTCGTATCGCATCAGCAAGAAGTGGGTACTGGTTACTTTGACCAAGTCACAACCTGTATTCAAGGTGGTAAATCATCAGTAACAGCGCTAACAGGTTCTACTGAAGAAGAACAGTTTTAACCTATAGTCCCAACCGTTTTACAAGTTTAGTCACTTTGTGGCTGTTGTAACCCCGTGCAGCTCACCTACAGGCAGCACGGGATTTTTATCCAAGGATGTTGGATTATAAGTTTTACTTAGTTGTTAATCCTGATTGTTTGGCTACTTCCTACCCGTAAGCTTTTTAACCACATTATTTGTGATTGCGGCTCTTGTGAGCCGTTTTTTTTTGCTTAATTTGTATCTCATGCTTGTTACTCTGCACATCAAACAGATTCAACTCAAATTACGTTCACTAAAATATAAATAAAGTGACGCAGTTAGTACATCATTTACTAACCATGAGAGTGATTGCGACTTATTCATTGGTTTATTGCCACGTCATTTGAAAGCAAATAACGTTGTTTTACTTTGATACGTGAGCTTGCTCTAATGACAATCTCTACAAGACACTGTGTTGAAATTGAGTATACTAAATCAATGTTTGTTACATTTAGGTTAAATTTTGAAGGCGATGACTCAGCAAAAAGGGGCTGATTATTGGACCAAGCGTATCAGTGATCAAGAAATGCCTGCATTATGTTCCACAGTGCGTGATTTAGAAAAGCTGGCTAAAGACGATGTCTCTTCGTTATCTTTACTCGGTCGAAGTGTCATGCACGACAACGCACTTACCTCGCGAATTTTGCGAGTAGCAAACAGTGCTACCTACAATAAAGGTATTAATCCGGTGTCGACTGTCAGCCGCGCAGCCGTAGTACTCGGATTTGATACTATTCGTAATATTTGCATTACCGCAAAACTACTGACCAGTTTACTCGAAAACAAACATCTGAGTGCCAGTGTTTATCAACGCTTGTTAAAGCTGATGGCGCAATCTTTTCAGGCGGCCATGCTCGCCAGAATGATGATGAGCGATCGAGGAGAATCGTTACGTGAAGAAGTTTTTATCGCTTCTTTGTTGTATCGCATCGGTGAAAGTGCTTTTTGGAGCATGGGCGGTGAGCTAACCGAACAGCTAGATAAAAAACTGTTATCAACCGATGATAAAATAGAGCAAAACTCATTGATACGAGCTGAACTTGGTACGTCATTTATTCAGCTTACCCAGAGTATTGCCAGAAGCTGGGGTTTAGGTGACGTGTTAATTAAATCGTTAACGCAGCCAGATGAACGTATGCCCGAAATCCGTTGTATTTTTTTAGCCGATAAGTTATCGGAGATAGTATCGCAACCTAACGTTAATGCTGAAGAGTTGCATAAGCGCTTATCCCAAGCCGCAGATATGTTAGACATCAGTGTAGCTAAATTTACTGAAAAGTTTATTGATTGCAGTGAAACAACCCATAAGTTAGCTATCGAATACGGTGCTAAAGCGATTGTGTCTTATTTACCTCATACCGCTAATGTATTAGACAATATTGATGCCCCAGTTGTGCCTTCTGAGGTGCGTGAAACCAATCACGCTTATCAATTAAGTAAACTGAGGCAATTAACCCATTACGCTGCGGTAAAAACTGATTTTAATCAAATCATGCATACGACATTAGAGGGCATGCTGGCCGGTGTTGGTTTGGATCGATGCGGTGTATTGTTATTATCACCGAGTCGTAAACTATTACAGCCAAGAGTGATGATGGGCGATGGCGCTGAATTATTAAAGCAAGCGTTTGTGATTGAACTTGATGATCCCCAATCGGTCTTTACTCAGTGCATTGGGCAAAAAAAGAGCTTTTGGGTTAATGCACCAACCAGCAATGAATGCAAAGTACAAGTAGATGATGTGCTTGTGGAGCGATTTTCCCAAAATGGATTTCTATTAGCCCCATTATCTGTTGGAAATAAAGTATTAGGCTTGTTTTATGCTGATAGGTTGGGCTCTGGGCGTCATTTTGAACAAGACGATTTTGACAGTTTTACTCACTTTAGTGAGTTGGCAAATGTGTGTTTTGCGGTGTCGATGGCATAACAAGGCTATTTAGTTATTGACTATTATTGGGTGAATTAAAGATTTATCAATGGATATTAAGCATCTGCTCTTAAACAAAAGGGTGACCGTGATAATAAACAATGGTCACCCTGATGAACTTATGATTATTGCATAATTAAGCTAGTAATACGTTTAGCTTTGTCGTTTGGTATCGGAAAGCTCAAATGATATTGTGCTATTTTCCAACCATCAACCGTTTGAACTAATGCACCTGTTCCTCGGCTAATGCCATACTCTGGGCTATAAAGCTGTTCGTCAAATACAATGGTATCGTCAATTTGCAGTAAGTGACGAGACTTTACATCGTAACGCCAACCTTGAGTGGGTTTGGCATAACGTTCAAACTCAAGCATATCCCATCGTTCTGACTTATCGGTACCAATAAACACTGCTTGTGGGTGATAAAGACTAAAATAAGTCGTCCAGTCAGCTGCTGCTGCGCTTTCATGTAATTGGTTTAATAAAGCGCTGACGGCTTGGCTGTCCTTTGCAGATAAACCTTGGCTGTCAATTAATTCATTTGCCTGGCTAATATTCTTAATCACGGCTTCGCTTTCGGAGCTTACTTGTTGGCTCACTTGCTTGTTTTTTGGTTCGGTTTGGCTTTGACCAAGTGTGGTGTCATCGGCTTCTGTTGCATGCAAGTCGAAGGCTGCTACTGTGGTCATTAACACCGCAATAAATCCAAGTCTGTTAATGATTGATTGCATAGTATTCCTTTTACGTTATGAATTATTATTATGTTGATGACTTGTCTAATGCCAATTTATTGGATCTAGCTGATAAAACTGGCTCAATTCTTTATATAATTGATTATGTTGCTGGTAAAACTCAATAGGTCGTTCAAAAAATGTTTCACTTATTACAGCAAAAAACTCTGCGGGATTAGTTGCGCCGTAATAATTGAATAATGACGGGATATGCTGTTGAGCGCAATGCTGAAGTTGTTTAAATTCCTGCCCCAGAGTAGCAGACCAAGAACGATATGAGGTGAAATCTCGTAAAGGAGGCGCACCATTGGCGCTGCCATCTTCTTGGTCAAGTTGGTGAGCAAATTCATGAATAACCACATTGCTGCCATCAAACGGATCTGCAGCGCCTTCTACAGTGCTGTTCCATGACAACACTACCTTGCCATATTCCCAAGATTCACCCAGTAACACATTACGCTGAGTAGAATACACGCCTGCTATATCAGTGCGGTTTTGATGAACAATAAATGCACTTGGGTAGACCAAAATTTGTTTCAGTTTAGGATAGTAATCAGTTTTTCGATTGAGCAATAATAAACAGGCTTGGGCTGCTATGGTGACTTTTACTTCGTCATTTATGTCGAATCCGTCACAACCGACGAATTGTTTCTCACTAATAAACACTTGGATATGCTTTTTAAGCTGTAGCTGCAAGTCTGTTGGCATAGCTTTAAAGTAAGGAAAGCGCTTTTTTAATATATTACGCCATAGTGTTGGAAATGGTTTGCTAGCCACTATGCTACGTTGACGATTGAGGCGCCATTGACTACTGGTAATCCATCCAATAGCGGTCATTGATATAATGAGCAATGTTACAATCGCGATCATAGAAGGATCCTAATAGTCAAAAAGGTTTTTTTGGTTTTTATTTCAAGCTTATATCTGTGCTGACAAGTTTTCGCACTACTCCGTGATGTTATTCGATAGCTTTAGCTGTGTTTGTTATAAAATTTTGCCCTATGTGAGATTAATGGGGCTGTTTGTAAACAAATTCAAGCTTTAGCAAAAATTAACTCTAGGTGCTGGGCAAATATTAACTTGTGCAGCGGTATGAGAGGTTGAGTTTTTAGAAAAAAGCACTGGCTAATAAATATGACCCTCATATTTATTAGCCAGTGAAAGGGTGGGGGGAGAAAGGGGAACATCCTGACCAATCACAAAGTAAATTAACGATTAATCTTTAAAATTAGCTTCTAAGCTTTTTTGTTGTAGTGGCGATAAGCTGAAATATTGTGAAATCAATTGTCTAATCAGTTTTGACTTTGCTATGCCGCCTTGCTGGCTCAGCAAGGCTAACTGAGTGATAGCTGTCTCGCTTAAAGTATAAGTGCAGCGCTTATAAGGTTGCTTTTTGTTGTTGCTATTTGATTTTATTGCACCCAATTTCTGCGGGTATTTACGCTGTAGAAAATCAATTATATTCGTTTGACTCTCGGTGCCAACAACCTCAGAGGTTGCCGCATGTCGAGACCCACCTTTACCGGCGGCGTAGAGATCTGCAGCTGCAATAAAGTCATCAATTGATACTGCGATGTTATTGGTTTGCTTACATGACGAAGCGTTTTTCTTGAGATCGGCTAGTCCCATAATTTCCTCCCAATGTGGTCACATTCGATGCAGTATTGCGCTGTTTAAGGAGTTGCTTTGCATCGGTAATCTCAAGTAATTCGCAAGCAATACTGCGCATCTCTTCTGCTGCTTTACCTTTGGGTTCTAATTCAAATACTGATAAGCCCGATTCTTCACTGTCGTCATAAATGTTACGACTGTAGTTAACTGCATCTAATACGTTAATATCGTAAGTACGACAAACATCTTTTGCTTCGCTGATTCGACTTGCTTGGTTAGGTAAGCTCGGGCATTGTGTGATTACAAATGATGCTTTCATTTTGGGATTTATCATCAAACAAGTGGACACGATATCGTCCATGTGGCTGACCGTTTTCAAGTCGCGACGTTTTGGTCTTAACGGCATTAATACATGTGATGCAACTGACATAGATGCTCGTAAGGCAAGGTTATCTTGACCACCACAATCGACAATTACATAGTCATAATGTTGCTCTAAGCTGAGGAGGTCATTACGGATTTTGCCATAAAGCTGTACGCAGTTTATCGCCGATAATTTGGGGTTGTTGTTACGAGCCTGGATCCAGTCTGATGTTGTTCTTTGTGGATCGCAGTCGACCATAATCACGCAGGCATCTGCCTCTTGGGTCAGGAACACCGCAATATTTTGCGCTAAACAGCTTTTACCGCTGCCGCCTTTCTCACCACCTACTAATATGATCATCTATACAGCCCTCCCAACCAAGTTTGTTACTTACCTAAAAATAATTCTAAACTCACTTTAAATACTGAATTAGGTTTGGTCAATTAGCTGATTTTTGACAGTTTTTTATAAATGTCGCCTAGATGTTTAATTGACTAAATTAGCTTGTACGGCAAAAAATTGACAACATGGTGTCGCACGCTGGAATGTTATTTAAAAGTTAAACTTTATAATCACTTAAAGCACTTTACTGAGGAACATGTACCCCATTACTGGCCAGCTAATTTGGCATATTATGCTTTCATACCTTGTTGATACACTTTTTACATCTTATTTTTACTTTTGTTATTCGAAATTGATATAAGTAATAGTTGGCGCTATGAGGGACTTTTTTACGGTTTGCAGCGTGTTACACTTGGGTTTTAGCCATCAAAGCTGTGGGACCGAAGTCATGAATGAACAACAATTATTAGAAGCGATTAATCAAACCATGCCATTTGGTAAATATGCTGGCCGTAAGTTACTGCAGTTACCTGAACCTTATTTAGTGTGGTTTCATTCAAAAGGCTTTCCAGAAGGTAAGCTTGGTGAGCAGCTTGCATTAATGTATGAAGTGAAGCTCAATGGACTAGAAGAAATGCTGCAACCGCTTTTAAAGCGGTGACCTTGGTAATAAGCGATGGCAAGCGATAACGAACGTAACAGCCCAGAGGCTAGGGCGGACTGCGTCCTGCTAGATCGCTACGCTGCTAAATAAAGCGGCCAAAGCGTTCGCTCGTTATCATCCTAGCATCTTGGCTTTTAACACTTATACCGTTACCGCTAGTTACCGCCCTTTTGAGGCCTCTCGTGGCGCTCAGAGCGCTTTTTTCATGTAAAAACCGGTGAAAGTTTGGCCACGTTTTTGTTGGTAGCTGACTTGTTGTAAGGCAAAACCCATGGTCTCAAACAAAGCTCTAGATAAATATGACGCATCCACACTGACAAATGGATATTGTTGCTGCTGTGCCCAATGTTCAAGGTGTTGGTATAGCGAGCTTGCTATACCTTGATTTTGGAAGTTGGGGTGCACGTATAAACAGTCAATATAACCTTGGTGGTTAAAATGAGTTTCTAGGCTAATAAAACCGATGACCTGTTGCTTGTTTAATGCAATCCAAGCTTTATTTCGTTTGTATTGTAATTGCCAGAACTTAGCTGAACGGGGGGCTAATGACCATGCATCAAGTTTTAGTTTCGGGTATCTCGGATGTTCAATACCTTGCACAGCAGTATGGTATAACTGGCTTACTTGAGTAGCGTAGGACGCTGAAAAATCAACGATTTGACTTGGTTGATTTATTGAGTTTTTCATAAAAAAGACCAATCGGTAAGATTGGTCAATTATGTAAGATTTTTGCGATAAAACGTACTATTTTTTATTAATGTTGCCAACAAACATGATTTTATCAAATGTTCTGTTTAGGCTTGAACTTTTAAAATCGGTCATCCACATTTGCTCAGACACTTCAACTTTATCGCCTTTATTCACTTCAGTTTGTGGGCCTGCTGCCCAGTATGTTTTGTCGGCTTCTTTTAGCTGAACATAGGTGTAACCGCCACCATTCATAGTGTCGATGACTTCTGCTTGATGCAAAGCACCTTGTGCCCACACAGAGGAAACACCTAAAGCCAAAGTGGCTGCGGCAGCAAATGCGATTAATTTAGCTTTCATGTATGTATTCCTATTTTATCTACAGATGACACTGGATAACGAGATTGGCTCAATTTTATGCTATTTAACCATCTCAGCTGATTATGGTCTGTGATCTAGCACGAATAATTGTTATCTGCCAGCGGTTAGGTATTACCACTAGATGGTTTAATCGTGATGGCTAATGAAGTGAACATTAGCAAATAGTTGCCCACTCTTAAGTTGTCGATACCGGCTGACAAAGTCGTAAAAGCCGCTGGCAGCGTTTGAGTGTGCCAGTGGCTAGGTATTA
>NZ_JACJEB010000008.1:44466-126709 GCF_014163845.1 Shewanella sp. SR43-4
AGCAAATAGTTGCCCACTCTTAAGTTGTCGATACCGGCTGACAAAGTCGTAAAAGCCGCTGGCAGCGTTTGAGTGTGCCAGTGGCTAGGTATTATCACTAGTTGATTTAATCGTGATGGCTAATGTAGTGAACATTAGCAAATAGTTGCCCAGTAATAAGGTGTCCATGCTGGCTTACAAAATCGATAAAAGCTTCAGGTAGTGTTTGATTACTAATGGGTTGCTGCCAATGAGCATGTAATAATGCCTCGTATCCTTCTTTACCTGCAGCAGTATAAGAACTTGATACTCCCAAATACAGCTTATTAGGTTCTAGTGTTTGCCATTGATCGTCTTTGTAGATATCAATCTGAGTTATCCTTAAGCCTTTAGCTTGCTTACCGTCATAAAAGTAGCGCAAGCCATAAGGGTAGGGGAAACTGCCTGCGCCTGTACCCATTATGCCGTTATTGGTCGCGGAGTTTATCGCGGACTCTAATGCTTCGATAACGTATTTACCTTGAATTTTATATAAGGTAAGAGGGAGTTCAAAGGGCAAAATGCGCCCCACAACATCGGCTAAAGATAATTGGCCTTTGTTCAGTGACTGTCTTACCCCACCAGCATTGTGCAAGGCAAAATCTATTGTTGGTTCAATATTTTTAGCCGCTTTATACATGCTTCGACTGACCCAGGGGGCGATTTCACTGCCATGAGGTAAGTGTTTACTTGGTAAGCGAGTATGGACAAAATCGCGAGGAATATGGCCAAGGATTTGATTTTCTATCGCATCTAATGATGGTCTGTATTGAGTATGGATTACTGAGTGAATATGTTCATCATGTTGTGCGTCTTTAATACTCGGATGAGCAAAAAGTTGTTTGACTAAGGTTGCGGCAGTATTACTGTCTGTGGCATGACCGTCTTTGGTGGTTACTGTGATGTTTTCATCGACCATAAAATAGTTATTGCCCTGTAATTCAACTATTTTGCCATGTTGATCAAAACATATTTCAGCCAAGCCAATTGTTTCTGCATATTTACCTGCATGTAAAATAGGCGTTGAATTAATCGTTTCTGCATAAGGAATATTACTCCAACCAATATCACTCAGTTGACCTTGCAGTGTATGAGAATGACCGCCAACAATTAAGCTGATCCCATCAACTTTTGCGGCAAGTTCTCGATCTTGATCTAAGCCTAAATGGCTCAATACTATGATGTGATAGATACCCTGCTGGTGTAAGCGTTGTATTGTCCGCAAAGTCGTGTCGATGGCGTTGGCAAAGTGGGTGTCAGGATCGGGCCGTGCAATTAAGCGCATTTGATCTAATGTAATACCAATAATGGCTAACTTAGTGTCATGAAATGGCTTAATTAATACTTTGGCTGTTTCAGTTGAGTCATCAAAATCGTACAGCATTGGATGGCCATAAAGTCGGCCCGATTTATGTCGGTCTTCTTGGCTGAGGTCCATATTGCCAGCAAGTACCGGAAAATCGATACGGTTTAGAAAAGCTTGAACTGGGCTATTGCCTGCATCGACTTCGTGATTACCTATTACCATAGCATCAGGTTTGAGTAAGTTTAGTAAATGCGCGTTGGCTGCACCTTTAAACTCTCTAAAATATAATGTCCCTTGAAAACTATCACCACCATGCAAAAAAATAAAAGGCGACTGTTTGATTGCTGCTTGTTGCCTGGCGTGTTCAATTTGATAACCTAAACGTGCGTATCCGCCAGAACGTGCTTCGAGGGTATATGTTTTTTGTTGATTCTCGAGGCTAAACTGAACGGGGCTGGGTTCAAAGTTAGAGTGGGTATCATTAATGTGGGCTAAAGTTAATGTGTAGCGTTGCTTCATAATTTCCCTCTTTAATTGGAAATCGATTCTAACATTATTTTACTCATGTTGGGCGTCAAACCAGGTGAATGTTTGATTTTTGATGCGATAACAAGGCTATTTGATTACTAGCTAATCTTGGCCAGCATCTGTATAATTTGCCGCCCTGTTAAAGGTTTTGGTGTTTGAGGTTAGGCAGATGAGTGAAAAGAAAATCAATTTATTAGATCTTGATCGTAAAGGACTGCGAGCATTGTTCAGCGAGATGGGTGAAAAACCGTTTCGTGCCGATCAGTTAATGAAGTGGATTTATCACTTTGGCGTTACTGACTTCGAAGAAATGAACAATATAAATAAAGTATTGCGTGGTAAATTAGCAGCGCGATGCGAAATTGTCGCACCTGAGATTTCTAATTTCCAAAAGTCTGCTGATGGGACCATTAAATTTGCTATTAATGTTGGTCAGGGCCAAGAAGTCGAAACCGTCTATATTCCAGAAGAAGACCGAGCGACCTTGTGTGTATCATCACAAGTAGGTTGCGCTTTAGAATGTACTTTTTGCTCTACTGGTCAGCAAGGTTTTAACCGTAATTTAACGGTCGCTGAAATCATCGGTCAAGTTTGGCGGGTGTCGCAATTTTTAGGTTTCCATAAAGACACTGGCGATCGACCAATTTCAAACGTAGTGATGATGGGGATGGGCGAGCCTTTGCTTAACCTTGCTAACGTTATCCCTGCTATGGACATTATGTTAGATGATTTTGGCTTTAGTTTATCTAAGCGTCGAGTGACATTATCAACCTCGGGTGTGGTACCTGCACTTGATAAATTAGGTGATGTCATCGATGTGGCATTAGCCGTCAGTATCCATGCGCCTAACGATAAGTTACGTGATGTGCTCGTTCCGGTGAATAAAAAATACCCATTGCAAGAGTTTTTAGCGGGTATTCGTCGCTATTTAGAAAAGTCTAATGCAAATCGTGGCCGTGTCACGGTTGAGTATGTAATGCTTGATCATATAAATGACAGCACAGATCAAGCACATGAACTCGCTATCTTAATGAAAGATACGCCATGTAAGATTAACTTAATTCCGTTTAACCCGTATCCTGGTTCTCCGTATGGCCGTTCATCGAACTCACGCATTGACCGTTTTTCTAAAGTGTTAATGGAACATGGTCTAACCGTGATTGTGCGTAAAACGCGTGGTGACGATATTGATGCTGCTTGTGGTCAATTAGCCGGTGATATTCGTGATAGAACAAAGCGTTTAGCAAAAAAACAAATGCAACAGAGTCAGATTTCAGTCACAATGGAATAACTCGTTGTTTGCATAGATAATAGGCTTATAAATGAAGCATGGAATGCAAAAGGTTTGTTTAATGACTTTAGTGGCTTTGTCTGCCACTGCTTGTGTTACTGAGCGTACTTACAGTGGTACTGATACCCCTGTAGCTGAACGTCAGTTTGATAAGCAGGGAGCTGCTAGAGAACGTATGCAACTAGGACTGACTTATCTACAGCGTGGTAATAGCGAGCAAGCAAAGTATAATTTAAATAAAGCTGTTGAATATGCGCCGAACATCAGTGAAGTTCATATGGCAATGGCTTATTATTATCAAACCGTTGGCGATATTGAGCGAACGGAAGAGTCATACAAAAAAGCGATTAGTTTGAGTGATGTGACGGGTGATGCGCGTAACAATTTTGGGGTGTTTTTGTGCCAACAAAATAAGTTTGCCGAGTCTGAGAAAATGTTTCTTGCAGCCATAGAGACACCTCAATATACCCGTACCGCATCAAGTTATGAAAACTTAGGTGTATGCAGTCGCAAAGCCGGTAATAAAGAAAAAGCGCGACAGTATTTTAATATGGCGTTAAAGTATGATCCAAGACGTAAAGTCACATTATTAGAATTAACCGAGTTAGCCATGGAAGATGCTGACTACGGCGATGCGCGCGAACAACTCGCAAGATACCATCGAGTTGCTAGTGAATCAGCAGAAAGTTTAGCCTTAGGGATCAAGATTGAGCGGGCGGCGAACGATGTAGAGGCCGTAAAACGATTTGGCATTTTATTAATTGCGAAGTTTCCTGCATCTCCACAAGCCAAAAATTATAGAGCTAACTTGAATTAATGACTAAAGAATTCGAACAAGTAGAACAAGACGAAGAGAACGCGTCATTGTTAACAAATGTTGTTACTGCTGGGGCCATTTTAAAAGCGGCCCGCGAAGCAAAAGGGATCTCAATTGAGACCGTCGCAACTCAACTGCATTTACGCCCCAAGATCATTAATGATCTTGAAAATGACATCTTTGATAATATTGCCTCTACCACTTATGTGCGCGGCTATATTAAAAATTATGCTCGTGCAGTAAGTGCTGATATGAACAAAATTCAGCTATGTTTAAGCCAGCAATTACCTGAAATTGTTGCCCCTGAAATGCAAAGTTTTTCACGTAAGACGACGCATCAAGCTCGTAATAGCCGTCTAAATTTTGTGACTTACCTTATCATTGCCGTATTGATCGCCATGTTAGTATTGTGGTGGGTTCAAAAGTCATCGTTAATAACCAGTGTTGATTTATCTCAACCAACCGTTGAAGAAATTGCTGCTGGAAGTAACATGGCCCAACCGCAACAATTCATTAGAAGCGAAACTGAACAGTCTAGTGGTAATGAGCTAAGTAACGAAGCCAGTGCGAGTGCGGCAGAGGCTCCTAGCCAAGCTGCAATAGATGCTGAAGATAAGCTTATTCAAACGGCGCAAGATGCAGCCAGTACTTCACCTAGTAGTGTTGAAAGTGATAATGCACAAGCAGCATCAACAAGCTCAAGTTTAGTGAGTGGTGCAAGTGTATTAACCATTGAACTTTCAGGTGATTGTTGGGTTAATGTGACTGATGCCACAGGTAAAGTCATGGTTGATGGCGTGAAAAATTCAGCTCAGCGAATTGAAGTTCAAGGTACAAAACCGTTTAAAGTGATCCTAGGTGCACCTCAAGTCGCCAGTATCAGCCTCGATGGCAATAAAATCAGTTTAGCTGAATTTGCCAATGGTCGAGTAGCAAGATTAACCCTGCCTAAAGCGTCATAATGCTTTAGCAACTGCAGTAGAGTACATTTACATGTATAACGAATCCCCAATTATTCGCAGACCATCGACACGTATATATGTGGGCAATGTGCCTATTGGCGATGGTGCACCGATTGCTGTCCAGTCGATGACCAATACCAATACTAATGATGTTGAAGCCACAGTTGCACAAATTCGTGCGTTGGAAAAGGTGGGTGCTGATTTAGTGCGTGTTTCTGTGCCAACGATGGATGCAGCTGAAGCGTTTAAAATCATTAAACAGTCAGTGAATGTGCCTTTGATTGCCGACATTCATTTTGATTATCGTATTGCACTTAAAGTGGCTGAATACGGTGCAGATTGCCTGCGTATAAATCCTGGTAATATTGGTAATGAAGAGCGTATTCGCAGCGTTGTTGAATGTGCACGCGATAAAAATATTCCAATCCGCATTGGTGTGAATGGTGGTTCGCTTGAAAAAGATCTAATGGACAAGTACCGTGAGCCAACACCAGAAGCCCTGTTTGAATCGGCAATGCGTCATGTGGATATTTTGGACCGTTTGAACTTTGATCAATTTAAAGTCAGTGTAAAAGCCTCAGATGTATTTCTTGCTGTCGCATCTTATCGTTTACTCGCTAAACAAATACGTCAACCTTTACATCTTGGGATCACCGAAGCCGG
Source organism: Shewanella sp. SR43-4 (assembly GCF_014163845.1). Classification (NCBI taxonomy): domain Bacteria; kingdom Pseudomonadati; phylum Pseudomonadota; class Gammaproteobacteria; order Alteromonadales; family Shewanellaceae; genus Shewanella; species Shewanella sp. SR43-4. Next base: position 50,052 of record NZ_JACJEB010000008.1, read on the forward strand.
TGGCATGCGCTCTGGTTCTGTTAAATCAGCTGTGGGTTTAGGCATGTTATTAGCTGAGGGTATTGGTGATACTTTACGTATTTCCTTAGCAGCCGATCCCGTTGAAGAAATCAAAGTGGGCTTTGATATTTTAAAGTCTTTGCGCATTCGTAGCCGTGGAATTAATTTTATTGCTTGTCCCTCTTGTTCGCGCCAAGAATTTGATGTGATTAGCACAGTTAATGAACTTGAACGTCGTCTTGAAGACATTACCACCGCAATGGATGTGTCCATTATAGGTTGTGTCGTTAATGGTCCAGGCGAGGCATTAGTGTCTGATATTGGCTTAACGGGTGGCCATGCTAAAAGCGGTTATTATGATGGCGGAGTGCGTCAAAAAGAACGCTTTGATAATAACAATATCGTCGATGGTTTAGAAGCTAAGATCCGTGCAAAAGCAAGCATGATGGCCAACCGTATCGCGATAACCGATAAAACCGAATAATCTTAATCCTGTGCATGACAACCTAAAGTTGCCGATGCAGAGGGTGTATTTACATTTTATTAGCGCAAGCTAATTCAATAAGTGGACAAGTTAACAGTGGCAAAGCAAATCCAAGCTATTCGCGGAATGAATGATATTCTGCCTACCCAAAGTCCTATATGGCAAAAACTCGAAGCAGTATTGCGTTCATCTGTTAGTGCATTCGGTTATAGCGAAATTCGCACTCCTATCGTAGAAAGTACCGACCTTTTCAAACGCTCTATTGGTGAAGTGACCGATATTGTTGAAAAAGAAATGTATACCTTTGAAGATCGTAATAGTGACAGCTTAACCTTACGTCCTGAAGGTACCGCTTCAACTGTTCGTGCGGGTAACGAACATGGTCTGCTTTACAACCAAGAACAACGTTTATGGTATATGGGACCTATGTTCCGTCATGAGCGTCCGCAAAAAGGTCGTTATCGTCAGTTCCACCAGTTCGGTGTTGAAGTGTATGGCATTGGTAGCGCCGATATTGATGCTGAAGTATTGATGTTATCAGCCCGTTTATGGGACTTGCTAGGGATTAAAGAGCACGTTGCACTTGAGCTAAACACCTTAGGCGATCCCGCTGAACGTGCGGCCTATCGAGATGCGTTGATTGCTTTTTTAGAGCAGCATAAAGACATTCTCGATGAAGATAGTAAACGTCGGATGTATTCAAATCCATTGCGTGTACTGGACACTAAAGATCAGCAAGTGCAGGCTATTTTAGCTGACGCACCAGCATTAATGGATTACTTGGGTGAAGAAACTAAGACACATTTTTCAACTTTATGTGAACTCTTAGACGCTGTTGGCATCCAATACACCATCAATCCACGTTTAGTACGTGGTTTAGATTATTATAACCGCACCGTATTCGAATGGGTTACCACCAGTTTGGGCTCTCAAGGTACAGTGTTGGCGGGTGGTCGCTATGATGGTTTAGTCGGTCAACTGGGGGGGAAAGATACTCCAGCCGTTGGTTTTGCAATGGGCCTTGAGCGCATTGTACTATTACTTGAAACGCTTGAGTTAACCAGTGATATTGCCCCTGAAGTAGACATCTATGTTACTGCTATGGGTGATAATTGTGTGGTTGAAGCCATTAAAGTGGCTCAAGAGTTGCGTCAACAGTTACCAACGCTTAAAGTCATGAGTCATTGCGGTGGTGGTAACTTTAAAAAGCAAATGAAGCGTGCCGATAAAAGCGGTGCTCAATTTGCGTTGATCATTGGCGAAAATGAAGTCGCGAATAATCAAGTGGCTATCAAGCCGTTAAGAACAAAAGACGAACAACAATTGGTTACGCGTAGTGAACTCGTAACTAAAATTGCAGAACTGATTTAAGAATTGATTTCAAAGGGGAAGTGCAAGTGGAAATTTATAGCACAGAAGAACAACAAGTAGATGCTATCAAGCAGTTCTGGAAAGATTATGGTACCTCGATTGTCGTGGGTGCCGTGGTAGGCCTTGGTGGTCTATATGGTTGGAATACTTATTCTGATATGAAAGTGACGGCAGCCGAAAAAGCTTCCGAATCGTTTCAGTCTATCGTGACACAGTCAGCTAACCCTGCAGCGTTATTGGTTCAGGCAGAAAGCTTTACATCAGAACATGATCAGCAAGGTTATCAGGCATTACTCGAGTTGATGGTCGCTAAATCAGCGGTTGAAGCGGGTGATTTAGCAAAAGCTGAAGCCTCATTTACCAAAGTAATTGCCGCAGAGCCTGGTTCAGGTTTAGGCATGGTGGCCATGATACGTCTAGCGCGTATTCAAGCTGAGCAAAATAATCTTGGTATGGCATTAGCCACACTAGAACAAGTGACTGATAAAGCATTTGCTTCGCAACGTGAAGAATTAAAAGGCGACTTTTTAGTGCGTCAAGGTGATTTGGATAAAGCCAAATTAGCTTATCAAGCAGCCGTGGATAATGGTGGTGCGATAGCCAGTCCTGCGCTAACCATGAAGTTAGACAATCTAAATAAGGCATAAGGAATTTAGCCAATGAAGTCTTGGTGTAAAAATCTACTTGCCGTCGGGTTAAGTGTTGCTCTTATGTCTGCTTGTTCTTCAAGTGATGTTGAAGAAGAGCCTGTGAGTGAATTAGTTGATATACAAGCAACTGTATTTCCTGAAGTGACTTGGGATACCAGTGTTGGCGATGGCGTAGGTGATTATTACTCGCAACTTCGTCCAGCGGTTCGTTATGGCAAATTATTTGTCGCCGATCGCAGCGGTGTTGTGGTTGCGTTTGATGAAACCAGCGGCAAGGAGCTATGGAAACAAGACTTTAATGATGTCTTTGAAGATAAGCTTGAAATTAAAACCAAAGGAATTCGTTTAGCTGCCGGCGTTACTGCGGCACGTAACAAAGTCTTTGTTGGTGGTGAAACTGGCTTATTAGTTGCGCTAGATGAGGCTACGGGTGACGTAGTGTGGTCTGCTCAAGCTAATGGTGAGTTATTATCGGCACCGACAGTGGCAGAAGATGTTGTTGCAGTAAATACCAGTAAAGGTGCATTTGAAGCATTTAATATCGATAACGGTGAAAAGTTATGGACCTATGAAATGCAGCTGCCAAACCTTACCTTACGAGGTACAGGTTCAGCCGCTTATGAAGCGGGCGGTTTCTTTTTAGGCACAGCAGATGGCAAAGTCGCTGTTGTGGTCAAAAGTAATGGCCAACAAGCATGGGAACAAGCGGTATTTACCCCAACCGGTTCCAATGAGTTTACCCGGATGGCAGATATTGATATGACGCCATTAATTTTGGGCGAAAATATTTATGTTGCGAGTTACAACGGTAATCTCGTGTCTATGGAGCTTCGCAGCGGACGGATTGTTTGGTCACGTAAATATTCAAGCTTTAATGATTTAGCTGCTGCAGGTATTGGCCTGTACTTAGTTGATGATCATAGCCGTATTTATTCGGTTGATCGTCGCAATGGTCTTGAATTATGGAGTAATTCGGTTCTTAAAAACCGTGAATTAACCGCTCCAGCCGTGATAGACAATTACATTGTTGTCGGTGACTTTGAAGGTTACTTGCACTTTATTGACCGTAATAGCGGTGACATTGTTGGCCGCATTGAAGTTGATAGTGATGGATTATATGCCCAACCTTTAGTGGTGGGTGACAACATTTATGTTCAAGGCCGAAGTGGTAAAGTTGCTATTGTTTCCTTGAACAAGCAAGAGCAAATGAATGCTGAGGAAGATACCAAAACTGATGCGGAATAAGTCGTAGCATTATTTTTGCGTTAATTAAGGTATAATATCCTTACTAGAGCCCCTGGAAGCGTTCCGGGGGCTTTTTATTGAAAAGTTTTTTAGAGGCAAAATCATGATCCCTGTAGTGGCCCTTGTAGGGCGACCGAATGTCGGCAAATCGACATTATTTAACCGTCTTACTCGTACTCGTGATGCGTTAGTCGCTGATTTCCCAGGTTTAACACGTGACCGTAAATACGGCCGCGCATTTTTAGCTGGCTACGAGTTTATCGTTGTTGATACTGGCGGTATTGATGGCAGCGAAGAAGGGATCGAAACTAAAATGGCTGAACAGTCATTGGCCGCGATTGAAGAAGCGGATGTCGTATTATTTATGACTGACGCTCGTGCGGGTATGACAGCTGCCGATTTAGCGATTGCTCAGCATTTACGTAGCCGTGATAAAGTCACTTTTGTGGTTGCTAACAAAGTCGACGGTATTGATGCCGATTCAGCTTGTGGTGAGTTTTGGTCTTTAGGTCTAGGTGAAGTATACCAAATGGCTGCCGCGCAAGGCCGTGGTGTGACCAACATGATTGATTACGCACTAACGCCTTATGCTGAAGCTATGGGTATCGTTCGCGAACTCGACGAAGAAGGCGAGCAAGTTGAACGTGAATATACTGAAGAAGAAGCTGAAGCAGAACAAGAACGCCTGCAAAACTTACCGATTAAGCTCGCCATTATTGGTAAGCCTAACGTGGGTAAATCAACACTGATTAACCGTATCCTCGGCGAAGAACGTGTGGTGGTTTATGACGAACCCGGTACTACTCGTGACAGTATTTATATTCCAATGTCACGTGAAGGTAGAGAGTACGTATTAATTGATACTGCTGGTGTTCGTCGTCGCAGTAAAGTGAATGAAGTTATCGAGAAATTCTCGGTGATTAAAACCTTAAAAGCAGTTGAAGATGCTAACGTAGTATTATTGGTTATCGATGCGCGCGAAGGTATAGCAGAGCAAGATCTTGGTTTATTAGGTTTTACCTTAAACGCTGGTCGTGCATTGGTTATTGCGATAAACAAGTGGGACGGTATTGATCAAAAAGTCAAAGACCGTGTTAAAAGCGAACTTGATCGCCGTTTAGGCTTTATCGATTTCGCCCGTATTCACTTTATCTCTGCATTACATGGCACTGGCGTTGGCCATTTGTATGAGTCAATTGAAGAAGCCTACGACAGTGCTACACGTCGTGTGAGTACTTCAATGCTGACTCGCGTTATGCAGATGTCGCAAGATGATCACCAACCACCATTGGTTAATGGTCGTCGTGTGAAACTGAAATATGCTCACGCTGGCGGTTATAACCCACCAATCGTGGTTATTCATGGTAACCAAGTTAAGAAGTTACCTGATTCGTATAAGCGCTATATGATGAACTACTTCCGTCGTTCATTGAAAGTAGTTGGTACGCCAATTCAGTTACGTTTCCACGAAGGTGCTAACCCGTTTGAAGGTAGAACTGAAAAGTTAACTGTGGGTCAAGAGCGTCGTCGTAAGCGTGCAATGAGCCATATTCGCGATCGTACTAAGTAACCTCGTATTGACTTAAGTTATTTATCGCTTAAAAAGCCTGACTTGTTCAGGCTTTTTTGTCGGTGTTAACCGTGCTATTGGCATTGCTATTAAGATTGGGTGAATGAGGATGCAGCAAAAAATTATCGGTTATCATCTGGATGAAGAACAGCATTGGGTGGCAGAATTAGGCTGTGGCCATTTTCAACATGTACGCCATAATCCACCTTGGACTGTTCGCCCCTGGGTGACGACGGTAGAAGGTCGACAACAACAATTAGGCATGATCCTTATTTGTAAAAAATGCGATGTCGCGGCAGCGGCAGATAGGCTCGATTAAATTGAGTTTGCCTATCTTAAGATGTTAACTCACTGGCGGTTCGACACCACCATAAGTAAGCGGCGATGTAGGTACATATAATCATGTCCATTACCATTGATGACCAAAATCCATCGACAAAAGGTTGATTGGCATTGCTCAATACTAAGCTAATAAAAAACAGCTTTTCAATTAGCGCAATCCAAAATACTGGTTTGACCCAATCTGAGCGAAACATTGCAATAAAAAAACTGCATCCCACCATCAATACCATAAAACCCCAATGCTGAATGAAAATTGTATCACTGGCAAAGAAGGGCAGCTGGTTTAGGTTTTCCAGCGCCCATTGGGGAAACAAAGTATACAGTCCACCTAATGAAGTCCCTAGACCGGCTAGAAATAACACTATTTGGCGATATTTAATCAAAATAGTTGTCACGTGTGACCTCTTTCAATGTTTTATGCTGTCATAATGTCATGTTTTAGAATATTTTTCGATTATTGTTATTCATAAGTAATTGTTAAGATTTCGGCGTAATAATAGCCGCATTATCGCAATCCTATCGAGGTTTATATGCAAACACAGACTAATTTCCCACTGCTTCATCGTCTCATTCACTGGGGGCTCGCGTTGACTATGATGGTCATGCTATTAACAGTTTTATTGCGACTTGGCTGGATGGAGAAAAACCATATGGCCGCGATTATTCATCAAGGTTTAGCCAAAATTGACGTCATCATTACTGATAAGCAAGCGGTGAGCATTGCAAGAAGTATTCGTGGTGTTATGTTTCAGTGGCATATTTATTTCGGCTATGCGGTCAGTGTATTTGTGTTAGCGCGTTTTATTTATATGGCTAAATTTGGTCTGCATTACACATCACCTTTTTCGCGCCAAGCAACCACTAAACAAAAGTTTCAAGCGTGGGTCTATTGGCTATTTTATGCGGGTGTCGCCTTGTCAGTTATAACCGGTTTGTTGCTTAAATTTGGCCCAGAATCAATAGAAGGACAGGCTGAAACAATACATGTACTGGCACTTTGGTATTTCATTCCTTTTATCAGTTTACATTTAGCGGGTATTTTAGTGGCTGAATCGGGTCATGAGAAAGGTTTAGTGTCGAAGATGATTGGTGGTTAACCTTAACCATTGTGTGGTCGAGGCAGCATTTGCCTTGGCCAGTTTTTTAAATTGTTCGATCTGTTTACTTAAGTAAACCTTAAGCTTGGTAACTTACTTTGTCCTATATTCAGTCAGTAGGCAAAAATATGATGTCAAAAAAGTTATTTTCACGCTTAAGTAAGTTTAACATTGCCGCGTTAAGTTTGGCGTTAAGCCTTGGAGTCAGTGTTACTGCTTATGCTGCTCCGTCATTAGATAATAAAGTGATGGATCTGCAAGGGCAGTCTGTCAGTTTGCAACAATTTGCCGGTAAGGTCGTTTATGTCGACTTTTGGGCTTCATGGTGTGGCCCATGCCGCAAATCATTCCCTTGGATGAATGCCATGCAAGCTAAATATCAACAGCAAGGTCTCGAGGTTGTAGCGATTAACCTTGATGTTGACACAGCATTAGCGCATGAGTTTCTGAGTAAGCTACCGGGAAAATTTAATCTTCGCTTTGACCCTGAGGGCGATATTGCTCGAGCCTTTGAGTTACAAGGAATGCCAAGTAGTTTTATGTTTAACCGTAAAGGTGAACTGGTACAAACTCACATGGGATTTTTTACCGAAAATACCCCCGCCTACGAGCAAGAAATCCAAATGTTGTTACAGGAGTAAACTCATGACGAAAGCGTTTTATCAACCCTTAGCCAAGGCGGCAGTGGCGTTAGCCATTGTCAGTAGTTTGGCTGGATGTTCAAGCCTAGGTGTACAACCTTGGGAAAAAGATCAATTAGCCAGAGCTGACATGGCCTTAAACAGCGAAAAACTCGATCTTGCCTTAGATGACCATATTTATTTCAGTAAAGAAGGCACCAGCGGTGGGCGTTCATTAGCGGGTGGAGGTTGTGGATGCAACTAACATCTAAGCAAAATATTGCCAGTGCATTGGCGTTAGCGAGCTGCAGTCTACTGAATCAACAGGTGAGTGCTGCAGAAGCTACTCCTGCAAATGATGATTGGAAAGTCGATGCTGCCATTATGTATTATGGTGAGCAAGACCGCGTGCAAGCTGCAGAAGCCATTGGTAATGTGCAAAAAGCCTTTGGCGAAACTTCACTCCTAGACATGAAAATTGTAGTCGACAGCTTAACAGGCGCATCGGCTTCTGGTGCGGTTGCCCAAGACGAAAGCCAAACCTTTACTCGTCCTTCAGGCGACGGCCAATATACCGTTGGCTCAGGTGAAACGCCGCTTGACGATACCTTTCACGATACCCGGGTACAGCTAAGCGCTAATTGGCAAGAAGTGCTTAACCAAGATTGGACGGGTAATGTCGGTGTGTACGGCTCTAAAGAGTTCGATTACCTCTCTATGGGGATTAATGCGGGCCTTGAGCGCAGCTTCAATAAAAACAACACGACGGTGTCGTTGTCTGGCGCGTTCAGTAATGATGTGGTTGATCCTGTTGGCGGTCGCCCAGTAGCCATGTCACAAATGGTGTTTCGGGGTAATTATGCCAGTGATGCCGATTATCAAGCCGCATTTGATCAAACTCGTTTAGCGGGTGATGATACTAAGCAAACGAGCGATATTATGTTCGGTGTCACTCAGATTATTAATCGTAATTGGTTAATGCAGGCTAACTATGGTTTATCCAGTGTGTCTGGTTACATGACTGACCCGTATAAAATTCTTAGTGAAGTTGATGCTAATGGTCAAACACAAGCTTACCGTTATGAAAATCGTCCTGATTCACGCTTGAAACACAGTGTGTTTTTACTTACCAAAGGTGCTTTAGATTCTGGTGTAGTCGATTTTTCATATCGTTACAGTACTGACGATTGGGATATTCAATCACATACGTTAGAAACCCATTATCGCTATTACTTTAGCCCAAGCATCTACGGACAATTACATTTACGTTATTACCAACAGCAGGCTGCTGAGTTTTATCGACCATTCTTAATGAGTGGCGATGCCATACCTGAGTATGCCAGCGCAGATTATCGTATTGGTGATATGACGGCATATACCATTGGGCTTAAATTTGGTCAGCGTTTATCCGGTGGACATGAGTTAAGTTATCGTATTGAGTATTATCAGCAAAATCCTGAAAATAATGGTACGCAATTACCGGGGCAGTTACAGAACTATGATTTATTCCCAGCAGTGAAGGCAATTGTAGCTCAAGTGAGTTATTCGTTTTAAGATGGATGTTATATCCATAAAACGAGTCACTTTACGTGCATAAACGGCTAACTACAGTGTTAAAAGCCCCAGAGGCGATGAGCTTACAGACTCGTCCTTGGGGCTTTTTAGGTTCATTTAACGCTATGGCAAGCCCATGCGAATTGTTAATGGCGGTGAATGACGAACATGTAGCTCGGCAAATGCTCAATATTGCTTATGATGAAGCTAAGCGTATAGAAAATAAGTTTAGTCGTTTTATTGAAGGTAATGTGGTGTGGCAGTTAAATCATGCCCACGGTGACACAACAGTTATTGATGCCGAAACCCTTCATTTATTTACCTTTGCTAAACAATGTTTTCAATTAAGCGAGACAGCATTTGATATCAGCGCTTGCCCATTAATGGCCCTATGGCGTTTTGATGGCAGCCATTGTGTACCGCTACAAACTGAGATTGATAAAGCCTTAGATCAAGTTGGCTTTGAACGTATTGCATTGACTAACACTAGCGTTCATATGCCGGCTGAAATGAGTGTCGATTTTGGCGGTATAGGTAAAGAATATGCCGTTGATCGCACCGCAAATATATTGGCTCAACGTTGGCCTGATACGTCGGTATTAGTTAATTTTGGTGGTGATATTGCTTGTCCGGTCTCCAAAGCGGATGGCTGGCAGGTGGGGATTGAAAACCCGCAGAAGCTTGATAACGCTGCAGCACTATTAACTATCCGTCAGGGTGCTCTCGCGACCAGCGGCAATACTCGACGTTATATAGAAGTGAACGGTAAGCGTTATGGGCATATTATTAATCCTCAAAATGGTTATCCGATAGAACAGGCGCCATTATCGGTTACTGTACTCGCGCCAAATTGTGTTATGGCGGGAATGTTAGCCACGATGTCGATGTTAAAAGGGCCAGATGCTGAAGCGTTTTTACAGCAGCAAGGTGTCGATTTTAAGGTATTTAGGGGATAAGTCATCATGCGCGTGTTACTGGTTGAAGACAATAAACTACTCGCCCAAGGCGTGATGCTGAGTTTGGCCAAAGAAGGTATCCAGGTTGATCATCTGCCGTCCTATAAGCAGGCGGAGGTAGCTCTGAATAATGAAGATTTTAGCGCGATTATTCTCGATTTGGGGTTGCCTGATGGCAATGGCGCTGACTTACTAAAACTGTGGCGTCGTAACGGTATCTCGTTACCGATTATTGTACTCACTGCAAATACTGATTTTGATACACGTTTGATGTGTTTAGATATTGGCGCAGACGATTATTTAAGTAAACCTTTTGATGTCAGAGAGCTTATTGCAAGATTACGCGCTATTATTCGACGTCAGCATGGTCTAGACAATAATCAATTTAGTTATGGCGCGCTTAATATTGATTTTGCCCGCTGTGAAGTACATTTTCGCGGCGTGTTAGTGTCACTCTCTCGGCGCGAGTATCAATTATTGCTCGAGTTTGCTCAATCTGCTGGACGGGTATTAACCCGTAATCAACTTGAACAATTAACTTATGGTTGGGATGAAGTCGGCAGTAATTCGATCGAGGTGCATATTCATCACCTACGCAAAAAAACTGCCACCGAATTAATTAAAACTGTACGTGGTATAGGCTACATTTTAACGGAAACGGTATAATCTTTTTCGTGACAAGTGGTCAGTAAACAGCGTAACACCTAAATCGCGCGATGATGCTATTCAATACCATAGGACATTATGTTTTCATTACGATTATTATTAAGTTTGCTCATGCTGGTGGGGATTGTCCTCACCGTGACGTTTTCGAGCATCTTGAGCACCCGTGATGCGACGCATGAAGTTGAAGAGTTATTTGATGCACAGATGATCCAAACTTCGAAAATGCTAGAAAAGTTTTATGTTGATCATCTAACGCAAGCGCAATTAGCTCAGCTTGTTCTCAAGCCTATCCTGTTCCATGTTGATGATTCGAAAGTCGACACATTTGCCGAACAAGCTAACCCTATCACCTTATCTTATGAGCATAAGTTGTCATTTCAATTACTGTCTAGCACCGGGCAGTTACTGGCTTACTCTGACAGTTCTGGCGATCAACTATTAACTAACTTTACTCAAGGTTATGATACTCGTCGTATCGGTAATGATTTATGGCACGTATACAGTTTTTTTTCATTGCCGCAGCAGGTATGGATAGTTACCGCACAGCGTGATGATGTCAGACAGGAGTTAGTATCATTAATCATCAGTAATACTTGGCGATCGCCATTGATCATTACGCCGATCATGATGTTTTTTATGTTGGCGTTAACTTACTACCTATTTAAACCGGTAAAATTATTAGAACGTCATTTAGACAATCGTCCTGCCCAAGACCTAACCCCAATCAATTTCACGTTACCAACAGAGTTAGCGTCGACACAAAAAGCACTTAACAGTTATTTGCAGCGTATTAGCGAGACGATGATCCGTGAGCGTCGTTTTAGCGCAGACGCTGCACACGAGCTGAAAACACCGTTAGCGATTATTAAGTTACATAGCGACGGCTTAAGTGATGTATTGTCCAGCCAAGCCCCTGATGTTCAACTTGCGACCTTGGCCTATATAGAAGCCATAGGTGAGGGCGTAAACCGTATTAATCATATGGTAGAGCAGTTGTTACTGTTGTCGCGGGTTGATGCGATTGAAGCGTTAAATCAAACAGATTGTAAGCTACAAGACATCATTGATAACGTGATAAATCAGTTATTACACGTGATTGCTGATTATGAATGGCATATTGATATTCCTGCGGACATGACCATTAACGCCGATGCGTTTTACCTTGAGTTAGTCCTGAAAAATATTATTGAAAATGCCTGCAAATACAGTCCTGCGGAATCATTAATTACCATTAAGGCTTCTCAGGATGATGAGTACACAATGATTTGTGTGCTTGATCAAGGTCGTGGGATGTCTGCTAAGGAGATAGCCTTAGCCAAAAATCGATTTTATCGTGTTGATGAAAATGCTTCTCAAGGAGCGGGTCTAGGTTTGTCTATTTGCCAGCACATTATCAGCTTACATCATGGGGAGTTGATCTTTAATCAAGTCGATCCTCATGGGCTTGATGTGTGTATCGTATTGCCACGAGTTTAGTTCAATATCGTTAATTTTGATGACGTTAGTTTAAAAAAACAACATGGCAAACACACTTTGCTCATGTTGTTTTTTTCGCAATCGATTAAGTGTTTACTCTCTTTCTCTTGATGGCTTTATATCCCTTGATTGGCTTGTGCGATGTGATGAATTATCACGTTGCTGATTAACCGATCGTGAAACTTGCTGAGATGTGGAGCGGGATGTATCGCGCACTTGCTGTCTCTTTGGTTCGTTTGTGCGTATTTGTTTCACTTGCTGTTGTTGATTGCGCATAGTGTTAACCTGCGGCTCACGCACTTTTTCAACTCGAGTATTACGCTGAGCTTGTTGTAATTCTTGAGTGCGCGGTTTGCTTGTCATATTTGCGACCGGTTTTGCCTCATATTTAGGCCCAGTTTGGGCCACATCGCGCTGACGACTGTAGCTTGACTTCATTGGTTCGCCTTTACGATCAAACGATTTTACCTGTGCAACTGGTTGACGCTGCTGACTTAATTCGCGCTTTAGTTGGGTACTTCTGTGTTCAACAGCATCATTGCGATTGACACTTTTAAGCGCTGATTTGTCACTATGCTTGTCCTGCTTAGCGTAATTGACTTGATTATGTTGATCGTTCACCTTGGTTGAGTAATGGCGTGGCTCATTGGCTAGCTGGCGCTTAGGTTCGCGTGAATAACTTACTTGCTGGTTACGTTTTTCATAATGGCCATTATAACGTTTGCTGATCACTTGGCTGTGGTACGCCACACCTTTGCGATGTTTAGGCTTATGTTGCCAATGTTGTGCACCATGGCTGTAACTTATTTTCCGTGGTGTGTAGTAACGGTAGTTTTGATGTACAGGTACGGCGATTACGCGGCGGTCATGCCAATGAAAACCACTAAAAAAGAAGTTAAAACTGATGTGTACGCCGGTGTCCCAGTAAATAGCGCTGTGGTTAGGGCGGTAGTGCACATAAGCTGGTGCACTCCAGTAAACGGGCGGGTAACGGTTCCAGCGCCAATCACCATAAACAATGCGACTGTCGTAATAAGGTACATAGACAATTTCAGGGCGAACCGACTCAATAATGATCCGACGCTCAACCCGCGACACTTTGACTTGCTCAAGGTCGGCTAAGTTATTGGCCTTATCGGCTTGTTGTCTCAGCGACTGAATGGTATCTAGCATGCGGCCTTCGTCTTGTAAAAAGGCATCTCCTACGCTTTGTGTCCAGGCTAAGTCATCATTTAAGCGTTGCAGTACATTGGGAAATGCCACTAGGGCTTTGACGCTTGGATCCCAGTCTTGTGACTCGACCTCTATCATGATTTGCTTCGTATCACGATCGCCTTGGTTTGATAACCAACGCTTAGCTTGAACAATTTCTAATGGATATGTTGACGCAATGAGGATGTGAGTTAATAAGCTGTCTGGATATAGCGCAATAGGCGCAAGCATTTGTGCCAACTCAGCATCACTGACCGCATCATCTGCAGCTGTGTAAGTGAGGTTATTAGTTGGCTGCGCCGCTTGCACACTTGTTAATGGCATACAAACCAGAGCTAAGGCAAGTAGCGCCTGAGCGGGTGCGTGAATGGCTTTTTTCATGTTATCTCCAGTGTCATTTATGACTGTTAAGCCAATCATAACGAGCCGAAGATGAACATAAGCTGAAGGCTAACCGAGAGAGTTAAACTATATAGTCAGGTTTAGCTAGAAATGAGTTATCTATTCATCAGATTATTAGACACTAATGCGTAAATTCAAATTCAAATTTGGCGCCGCCCAATGAGGTCGATTGACTTACGGTAAGCTTACCGTGATAACTATCGACCAGGTCGCGCACAATCGCTAAGCCAATACCATGACCTTGATCGTATGTATCAGCGCGTATGCCTCGTTCGAAAATTTGCTGCTGCTTGTCTTCAGGTACTCCTGCACCGTCGTCTTCCACACTAATCAGAAGGCTATTAGGCCCTTGCTTAACCGTTAGTTTTACTTGGGCATTTGCGGCTTTACAGGCATTGTCTAACACATTGCCGAGCATTTCTGTTAAATCGGCTTCATCACCTTTGAAACGTGCATTGTGATCGCCTTGGTAATCAATGCTGAGTTGTTGCTGTTGGTATATCTTAGTTAAGGTTCTAACTAATCTCACGCTTATACTGTCAACACTGATCCCCAAATGCCACGCGCTACCCGCAGCACTTTGTGCGCGCCTAAGCTGATAGGCAATAATTTGATTTATGCGGTTAATTTGCTCGAGCGAGGCCTCGCTTAAGTTAGCTTGGGTTTGCATTACCGCCAAAGGGGTTTTTAAACTGTGGGCTAAATCGGCCAGGGCATTACGATAGCGTTTACGCTGATTTTGTTCGGTTTGCAATAAGGTGTTTAATTGCTTAGCGACTTTTTGCAGCTCAACAGGGTAGTGGGTGCTTAGCTGCATCGATGTCCCTTGCTCTACTGCACTCAGTTCTTGGCTAAATTTCCCCAAGGGTTTTAGAGTCCATAATAACCAGCTTAATTGTACTATCAACAATAGGGCCGTTAAGATCAGTAACCAAGTCCATAAGGTATTAGAGAATTTTTGGATTTGTTGAAGGTATTCCTGTTTATTTTTTATAATGTGTAGCGTCATGGTAAAAGGCTGTTCGCTGGTGGCAAAACTCACGCTAAAGCTATATATCAACTGAGGTTTATCATTAATCATGATCGAGTCGAAGGTGCTTCTGCCCGTTGCTGGTTTAGGCAGATTAATTGGCGTGTTTAGGCCCAAAAATGAATTTGAGGTCCACAATAGCTGATTGTCTTTGGTGGTGATTAACGCATAAAGACCTGATCCAATGACATTAAATTGGTTTTCAAGTAAATGTGATGGCATTTGTAATTGGTTATTTTCCACTTCGGCCATGGCCAAGACCGAGTAAATATAAGCTTTTAATTGATTTTTGGCGGCGACATTCACCTGGGTCTCAAAGGCATTGTTTACTGTCATGCCAATAATCGGCAGCAACACCAATATTAACAATAAGGCGCTGACAACAATGCGAATTTTAAGCGAGTTGAGTAGATTATGCATTTGGGTCTAATTGGCGCAGACGATATCCCTGACCGCGGAGCGTTTCAATTAATTGGTACTGATTGTCAGGGTCGAGTTTTTTACGTAAACGGCGAATGAAAACCTCAATCACATTCGAGTCTAAATCAAAATCTTGATCATAAATATGTTCAATTAAACGGCTTTTTGAATGCACTGAACCTGGATGTAACATTAGGTATTCAAACAGTTTGTATTCAGAACCACTGAGGTTAATGATTTGCTCGCCCTGTTTAATTTCTAAACTGCGAGTATTGATACTAAAGGGACCATTTTGGATAATAGGGCTTGCTTTACCTGCCGAACGGCGAATTAACGCATTAATGCGAGCAACCAGTTCTTCGAGCTGAAATGGCTTACTTAAATAATCATCGGCACCGGCATCTAATCCAACTACTTTATCTTGCCAACTGTCTCGAGCGGTTAAAATGATTATCGGGTAGCTAATGTCTTGCTCGCGTAATTGGGTGATTAATGACAAGCCATCGAGTTTTGGTAAACCGACGTCGATAATGGCGACATCGTATTGATATTCTTGAGCTTGAAATAAGCCTTCTTCGCCATCATTAGCTACATCAACAGTATATTGCGCTTCGATAAGGTGTTGTTTGATGTTCTGTTGCAAGGCTAAATCGTCTTCGACTAATAATAATCTCATGGGTTAGTTCCTTGTCACTGCGCCATTGGTGGCATCGACTAATACATAGAAAATAACCCCATCATTGGTGAGTAGTTTAATCCGATACCCAGTATGTCCATTAACGTTAGCCGATTGTACTTTTAACACTTTGCCAGAATAACGACTTTGCGCTATTTGTACCGCATGTTGAGCACTTGCCACGACGAGGTTACTGTTCTGATTATTGTTTTGGCGATTATTATTAGGGCCGGGAGAGTGGCTAGCATGGGGCGATGAATACCATGCCGCATAAGACGGTACCGACGTGAGTGACAGTATCGTTAATATTAGGCCTAACATGATGGCATTTATGTTGAGCATACGCTGCATATTGTGATCCCTAATAACCTCAGTATTGCCAGTGTAAAAGATCCCTTTCTATATAGAAACATCTACTTAACCTAATCGATAAAATAGCCATAGGCACAAATAGCTGATTTGTCATCGCAGTATACGTTCTGACAGATGAACATTAGCTGAATCATTTACAGACACCTTGAAGTTTCTTGCTAGTCACGCATAAATAGATGATTGTTTTGGTTGTTATGATTAGCCTATGTTCAGCTTATGTTCATTTCCATTAGGTTTTAATGGCCTCAATATCAAGACAGCGAGGAATGAACATGAAGCATAATAAAACTAACATAGCCCAGATATCGGTAATGAATACCCAAATAAAATGGGGCTTAGGCTTATGTGTTGCCAGTGCGCTTTGGTTGAGCTCGCCTGTAGCACAAGGCGCCGAGCGGATAGCTGAACAAGGCCTAGGAACTTACAGCCAAGCAAGGGGCATTAACCTTAAAACCCCAGAGTCTGATGCCGATAAGCAAGCTAGGATGATGGTGTTACATGAACAAGCTAAGTTGCAAAACCTTGATGGCAACATCAAGGTAAAAATGACTCGCGAACAGGTACTGGCTAAAAATAAAAAATCTGCTGCCACAGCTGAAAACCAGCAAAAACGAGTATTAGCGCAGCAGAATCAGGTGGTTTACTACGATTTCTCCTTCTACGGTGCGAATTCATATTTACTGGAAGATTACGATTACGACGGTTTTTATCAAACCTTTAGCGTGACTTTTGATGCAGATATAAATAGCAGTGCGGGCGATATTCAGGCCGATGTGTTTGCAGAACTCTATTTGAGTCAAGATGGTGGTCCCTGGATTCATTACTACTCAACCGATGTTTTCACCTTACATGCAGACTCTAGCCATGATGACTATGAAGTGCTGACGACATTGGCTAATGGCTATCAAACCGATCATTATGATGTGTTGATCGATTTATATGAGTTGGGGTATGCCGATCCTGTCGCAACGATTAGTAGTGATCAATCTAATGCACTGTATGCTCTGCCGCTTGAAAGTAGTGATCGAGATGCGGTTTATGTTGATGAGGTCTATATCGAAACGGAACATTCTGGCGGGACCTTATCTTGGTTAAGCATTGCGTTGCTTGCCGGAGTGATAGGTTTGCGTAGACGTTTTATTAATAAAATATAACGAAAGCCTTAAGCTTTTCTAAGTTATACTTAACCTTTTTGATTTTAATTAGTTTTTATTGTGTCAGTTTCACTTATCCATGATGGATAAGTCGTTAGGAGTGAGTATGTTAGTAAAATTAAATACATCATTATTATGCAGTTCATTAATTGGTTCGGCGCTCTTGTTGTCAGGTTGCCAATTACCTAATCCTTATACCGGTGAATCAGAAAACACGAAAGCGACTAATGGCGCTATGATTGGCGCTCTGTCTGGTGCTGCTATTGGTGTACTTTCATCAAGCAAAAGTGATCGCGGTAAAGGTGCTTTAATTGGTGCTGCATCTGGCGCTGCTGTTGGTGGTGGTATTGGTTATTACATGGATGTGCAAGAAGCTGAATTACGTAAACAGCTAAAATCAACTGGTGTGAGTGTAACTCGCAACGGTGACAACATTGTACTAAACATGCCTAATGAAGTGACCTTTGCGGTTGATCAAACTGTATTAAGTGCACGCGCTAAATCAGTATTAAACAGCGTTGTATTAGTGGCCAAAGAATATGATGATACTCGCTTGAATGTAATTGGTTATACCGACAGTTCAGGTTCAGATTCTTATAACTTACGTTTGTCACAAGTACGAGCGAGTGAAGTTGCACAATATATCACTAGCCAAAAAGTCAGTGGTTCACGTGTGTCTTCTACTGGTATGGGTGAGTCAAGCCCAATTGCGAGCAACTCTACCGAGCAAGGTCGTTCGCAAAATCGTCGTGTAGAAATTGTATTAACGCCAATCGGTAAGTAAACCCGTTAGTAAGCGTTAACAAATGCCATCGTAAGATGGCATTTTTATATGTGATGCGCTACGGGTTCAGTCAACATATCCGCGGTATTGTGGAAAATTCAAAAATAATTTCACTTCTTCGACAGTAATCTCGGTCGAACTCATTTTCTTTTAATTGAGGCTTAAGATTAAAACAGCCAAGTTTTTTACGTCGAGATATTT
Source organism: Shewanella sp. SR43-4 (assembly GCF_014163845.1). NCBI lineage: Bacteria > Pseudomonadati > Pseudomonadota > Gammaproteobacteria > Alteromonadales > Shewanellaceae > Shewanella > Shewanella sp. SR43-4. Next base: position 68,334 of record NZ_JACJEB010000008.1, read on the forward strand.
CGTCGCATAATTGCTTATATCGTTCAGGAAAAGCTTGTTTATTAATGTTGCGCTCAACATCGAGTAACTCATCATCCTTGTATTGCCGATAATCTATCTGTTTCACGCTATGTCCTTGCGCACCATTTTTTCAACGAGATCATATTGTTTATTTGGTAGAGATATCTGTCACGGTTGAGGTGACACTTCCTTGCTTTAACCGAGTATGAATCACATCACCATTGCTTAACTGATTGGCATTTTCAACGACATGATCATTGGTACTTGTGATTGAATAACCCCGGCTCAGTGTTGCCAGTGGGCTGACGGTATCAAGTTTATGTGCTGCTTGTGTAAGCCGTAATTCAGCTTGTTTAAAGCAGTCTTTGCTGGCGTCATTAAAACGTTCAATTAAATATCCAAGCCGCTGTTTTTCTAAGGTTAGGGTATTAATAGGTGAACGTTGTTGTAAGCGATTATGCAATTGCTGATGGCGCAATGTTAAGCGGCTGAATTTATGCTGTAAGGCATTTTCTAGGCGCATTTGCATTTCATCAAAACGCTGCTCAAATTGTTGCAGTTTACGTTGTGGCTCATGACGTTGTAGTTGATGAGATAACTGAGTTAATCGACCATACTGCTGTAATTGATAATGTTTCATACCCTGTTGCAAGCGTGATAACAGCAGGGCTAATTTTTCAGTTTTATTACCTTTGTCTTTTGATAATAACTCGGCACCAGCTGATGGGGTTGGTGCACGCACATCGGCAACATAATCGCTAATAGTGGTATCAATCTCGTGGCCGACGGCACTAATAATGGGTAAGGCACTGTTATAAATAGCATGGGCTAAATGTTCGCTGTTAAAACACCATAAATCTTCCAATGATCCGCCACCACGGGTAAGCAACAGCACATCAACTTCCATGCGTTGATTGGCAGTGACAATTGCTTGGCAGATTAAGTGGCTGGCCGTTGCACCTTGAACTTGAGTTGGGTATATAACCACTTCAATAGAGGGATCTCGACGTGCTAACACATGCAAGATATCTCGCAGTGCCGCGCCTGTTGCCGAGGTGATAACCCCAATACGTTGAATGTTATTTGGAATAGGGCGTTTGGTTTCTAGTGCAAACAAACCTTCAGCAGCCAGTTTAAGCTTTAACGCTTCAAATTCTTGCGCCAGTAATCCATCACCCGCCGGGAGCATAGACTCCAGCAGTAATTGATAGTCACCACGAGGCTCATAGACACTAATGGCACCTTTAACTAAGACTTGTTGACCATTGACGGGTTTAAAGCGCACCGATTGATTACGGCCCTTAAACATCGCACAGCGAACTTGTGAATGAGCGTCTTTTAAAGTCAGATACCAATGCCCTGAACTTGGCGATGAAAAGTTTGATATTTCGCCATTTAGCCAAATTTTACCTATTTGACCTTCAAGAATATGCCGCACTTCGCTATTTAATTGCGAAACACTATAAACATTGTTTTTTGTGGCACTCATGAATATTCTCATTCTAACGTTAATAAAAATCTATTTTCCATTTACCAACTGCAATATGCAAGGTATAATCTCGCCGCAATATTTCACCCAAATCCTACTCAACTAGGGAGATGTTGCCATGCTACGTTTACTGAAAGATGCACTAACTTTTGACGATGTATTGTTAGTTCCTGCCCACTCGACTGTACTCCCTAATACCGCGGTTCTTAAAACTCGTTTAACCAATAAAATCGAATTAAATATTCCACTTGTGTCTGCTGCTATGGACACTGTGACTGAATCTCGCCTTGCTATCGCGATGGCGCAAGAAGGTGGTTTAGGTTTTATTCATAAAAATATGAGTATTGAGCAGCAAGCCGAAGAAGTCCGAAGAGTTAAAAGTTATGAAGCCGGTATTGTTCAAGATCCCGTCACTGTAACGCCAGCAACCACCTTAACCGATTTACGCTTATTAACAGAACGTAATGGTTTTGCCGGTTATCCCGTCGTTAATGATGCGCACGAGCTGGTGGGTATTATTACTGGCCGTGATGTACGTTTCGTGACCGACTGGAGCAAAACCGTTGCTGACATGATGACCCCAAAAGATCGTTTGGTCACAGTGGCTGAAGGCACCAAGCTCGATGAAGTGCAAAAATTAATGCATTCTCATCGTATTGAAAAAGTCTTAGTGGTTGACGGTAACTTCAAACTTAAAGGCTTAATCACTGTTAAAGATTTCGAAAAAGCTGAGCGCAAGCCAAATGCATGTAAAGACGAATTAGGTCGTTTACGTGTTGGTGCTGCGGTTGGTGCAGGTCCTGGTAACGAAGAGCGTGTTGATGCCCTTGTTAAAGCGGGTGTAGACGTATTATTGATTGATTCATCTCATGGTCATTCTGAAGGCGTATTACAGCGTATTCGTGATACTCGAGCTAAATACCCAGATTTACAAATTGTTGGCGGTAACGTCGCAACCGCTTCAGGCGCACTTGCGTTAGTAGAAGCTGGTGTTAACGCCGTTAAAGTTGGTATTGGCCCTGGTTCAATTTGTACGACTCGTATTGTGACAGGTGTTGGCGTTCCGCAGATTACTGCAGTTTCTGATGCAGCTGAAGCTGTGCTTGCGTTAGGCATTCCTGTGATTGCTGATGGCGGTATCCGTTTCTCTGGTGATTTAGCTAAAGCACTCGCTGCGGGTGCATCATGCATTATGGCCGGTTCTATGTTCGCTGGTACTGATGAGGCTCCAGGTGAAACTGAACTTTATCAAGGTCGTGCATATAAATCATACCGTGGCATGGGTTCACTTGGCGCAATGGGCCAAACTCAAGGTTCATCTGATCGTTACTTCCAAAGCGACAATGCTGCCGACAAGTTAGTCCCTGAAGGTATTGAAGGTCGTGTGCCTTACAAAGGTAAGTTGAAAGAAATTATTCATCAACACATGGGCGGCCTACGTTCATGCATGGGCTTAACCGGTTGTGCCACCATTAAAGATTTAAATGAAAAAGCACAGTTTGTAAAAGTGACTTCAGCAGGTATGGGTGAGTCTCATGTTCATGACGTGACCATTACCAAAGAAGCACCAAACTACCGTTCTGGTTCATAATTACTGTGAGGACGACATTTGTCGTCCTTCTGTTATTAGCGTTAATTTGCCCGTATCGATGTGATACGGGGTATTACACTTAATCAATATGTAAAGGTTACCCATGAGTAATATTCACGATCATAAGATTCTAATCCTCGATTTTGGTTCTCAGTACACTCAGCTTATTGCGCGTCGTATCCGTGAAATTGGTGTGTATTGTGAGTTATGGGCCTGGGATGTGAGCGAAGCGCAAATTCGTGAGTTTGCCCCAAATGGTATTATTTTAGCCGGCGGCCCAGAAAGTGTTACAGAAGACAATTCTCCTCGAGCTCCAGAATATGTCTTTACTGCTGGAGTACCTGTATTAGGTATTTGTTATGGCATGCAAACCATGTCTGAACAACTTGGTGGTAAAGTCATTAAAGGTGTGGGTGAAGGCGAATTTGGCTATGCTCAAATTGAATTGCAAACCACGTCAGCCTTATTCAAAAGTATTGAAGATGCTGTCAGTGCTGAAGGCAAACCACTGCTTGATGTGTGGATGAGCCATGGTGATAAAGTCTCCGCTATTCCTGAAGGTTTTGTGACCGTTGCTAAAACAGCTACGTGTCCGTTTGCCGCGATGGCAAATGAAGAGAAAGGTTTTTACGGTGTTCAGTTCCACCCTGAAGTGACTCATACTCGTCAAGGTCAGCGCATGCTAGAGCATTTCGCGTTGGAAATTTGTGCCTGTAAAGCCAATTGGAAACCATCATCAATTATTGAAGATGCGATTGAGCGCCTTAAAAAGCAAATCGGTGACGATGAAGTTATTCTTGGTTTATCAGGTGGTGTTGACTCATCAGTGGTGGCGATGCTGCTTCACCGCGCGATTGGTGACAAGCTAACGTGTGTGTTTGTTGATAACGGATTATTGCGTTTAAACGAAGCGGACCAAGTGTTAGAAATGTTTGGCGATCATTTCGGACTCAATATTATTCACGTTGATGCTGAAAACCGTTTCTTAGATGCCATGGCTGGCGAAGCAGAACCTGAAGCTAAGCGTAAAATTATTGGTCGGGTGTTTGTTGAGATTTTTGATGAAGAATCAAAGAAATGCGCGAATGCTAAATGGCTAGCTCAAGGTACTATTTATCCTGATGTGATTGAATCAGCGGGCAGTGCAACCGGTAAAGCTCATGTGATTAAGTCGCACCACAATGTTGGCGGGCTACCTGCCGATATGAAGATGGGTTTAGTTGAGCCACTGCGTGAGTTATTTAAAGATGAAGTGCGTAAGATTGGTTTGGAATTAGGCCTACCTTACAACATGCTTTATCGTCATCCGTTCCCAGGACCAGGTTTAGGTGTTCGTGTACTTGGCGAAGTGAAAAAAGAATATTGTGATTTATTGCGCAGTGCAGACGCTATCTTTATTGAAGAGCTACACAAGGCTGATTTGTATAATAAAGTGAGCCAAGCCTTTACCGTATTCTTACCCGTTCGCTCGGTAGGCGTAATGGGTGATGGCCGTAAATATGATTGGGTTGTATCGCTACGAGCGGTAGAAACTATCGACTTTATGACAGCGCATTGGGCACATCTACCATATGATTTCTTAGGTCGCGTTTCAAACCGCATCATCAATGAAGTCGATGGTATTTCACGAGTGGTGTACGATATATCAGGTAAGCCGCCAGCAACGATTGAGTGGGAATAATGTCATCTCACACAATAGCGAGTACTAACTTGCAATAAGTGATATTTAAGCCCATATTTTTATGGGCTTTTTTATTTTTTATTTCCTGAACATTTTTATTCGCACCAAGCTGCTTTAATAGAATATGACTCTGGGAATGATTTTTCGTTACCTTGGTATCTTCAGTGTCTTACTGCTCATGTGGTATATCCAACATCTTGCTAATCATCCATCAGTGACTTCCAGCCAAACATAATGGTTTTTCGGTTAGCCTTTCGCACATAATTAAGTTTTATTACGATAGGCTTAATTAATGGTATCTACATGAACTATATATAATTTAATCTATGTATAGAATCCTGTCTCATGAACTCAGCCCGTGTTACATTGCCAAGGATTTGCAGCGCTTTGGGACGTGTCATGCTTTGAAACATAGGTTTGCTCAGGTCCGCGCTGACCCCCTGAACAAAGGGAGCTATTTTGAATATTGACACTGGTATAGAGCTATTTTTAGCCTCAAACTGAAGCGGCAATCAATGGATACGGCTTTGATTTATCACTTCACTGCGAACGAAGTCTAGGTGATGGGTTATCTCACCCCGCTTAGCTAAATTAACGTCACCATCAATGGCCTGAATTGGAAAATTAAGACTTATGCAACCAATGATAAAACAAAAATTAATAGCGACTTTGGTGTCTTTAACCATACTGATCCCGGCAATGGCATCAGCACAAGAGATCCCAAAGCGGTTTCAAACTACTCTGGATGCCTTTCTTGAGGCTGCCAAATCGGAATGTGCAGCATTAAACAACGGCATATTCGAGGTTGTGGATGGCGGCATTCAATTTTACGCAGATTTCAATCAAGACGGTATCAGTGATCCTATCATCGACACCCGCGCGTTCAGTTGCTCAAGTTCTGCCACGCTGTTCGACGGTGGAACAGGCGGACATTATATTAATGCATTTGTTTCGGATGATGACAAGAGCTATAAACAATTCCAGTTTCTTGCCCAAGACAGTGCGGTTGTTGCACTCGGCGGTACGGCAGTATTAGTGCTCAAGCACCATGGCACAAGTTGCAACCTTCAAGGACTCAGCCCCTGTTTTGCAGCTTATAGCTGGGCAGAAGGCAAGTTTAATACTGCTAATGCAATCATTCACCCACAACAGCAAACAGGAATCGATAAATAATGCCCTCTGATATAGCAAGCGACCCTAATGTATGGACAACAGGGGAGTTAATTAACATAGCACTGTTCGCAATACTGTATTTGAGTTGTTTAACATTCGCTATCCGCAAGACTTTACAAAAAGATCATGGCCGTTTTTACTTTATGGCTTGCGCTGTATTGGTGGTGGTTGGCACGCTCGCTATGGTATTAGAGCCATTTAATTCAACGATGAGTGGTGAGATGCCACCACAAGCTGGTCTCGGAGCTTGGGTCATGTTCCTAGGTCTGTTTGGCACCATTGCCGCTATCGTCTGGGGAGTTGCTCGTCGAGTCTTTAGTCAACGCTAAGCCGTGTTGTATACTCAAGATTGCGGGGTCGAGTTATAGCAGCTCCTGCGTTATCAAAACGACTGCCTAATCCTAGTTTAGTGATAGCACTTTATGGCAGTAGATACCTTCTAGCGGGGTAAAAAAAAGCGGTGTTTGATACCGTTTGCTATGCAAAATTCAGGTTATAATAACCCTGTATGACAATGACCTAGGGCAGTAGAGTGACAAATATTTTAAAGGCAGACCTTGCTGCCAACACCAACTCCATCACTGATATTGAGCATGACACTCAGCAAGCCATTGATGAAAAGTGGATGCGGTTAGCCATGCAACTAGCTGAACAAGCAGAATTAAAAGGTGAGGTGCCTGTCGGTGCCGTGTTGGTAAAAGATGATGTGTTAATTGCCAGTGGCTGTAATTTAAGTATTTTAAATCATGATCCTACAGCTCATGCTGAAATGGAGTGTATTCGCCAAGCGGGTAAGGTATTAGAAAATTATCGTATGCTCGACACAACTTTGTATGTCACTTTAGAGCCTTGCACTATGTGTGCAGGTGCCATGATCCACAGTCGTATTGCTAGAGTGGTGTACGGTGCCGATGATTTAAAAACCGGCGCGGCGGGTAGTGTGATCAATTTGCTGCAACACCCTGTTTTTAATCATCAGCTTGACGTGACATCAGGTGTGTTAGCAGAAGAGTGCGCTTCACAATTAAGCGCTTTTTTTAAGCGGCGTAGGGCAGAAAAAAAAGCACTCAAAAAGTTAGAGAGAAACTCAACTGATTGAGTGGCATATTTTTCTGTGGTTAACGTGAGATTATGATTCGGTTTGTACCAACAAAAAATGTGCACGTTGACGATTTTGAATACGGGTTTTGTGTACTTTAAGCATGACACGACGTCGTGACATGGTATTGCTTATCGCTCTTCTTCTCATATCGTGATCCTTTCATATTGGGTAACCTCATTGAGGTTACTGATAAACAGCATACTTTACAGTAGGCTTTCTAACGACAGATTCGGTTCCATACTACCTTATATTGATGACGATTGTCGGTCAGCTTGATGACGATAACCCCATCGATAGCACAATTATTGTGCTGATACCTTGGTTTTATCTGCCGCCTCTTCTGCAATCACTTCAACTTGATCTTGGATAACATCAATTTTCTTGGTTTGATTATCAATCCAAACTAAGGTGTCGTAGTAACGACGAATACTGTCGACATAATGCACCGCTTCACTTCCGCGAGCGTAGCCATAGCGAGTTTGCTTGTAATATTTAGCTTGCTGCAGCAAAGGTAATACTTTTTTGACGTCACGCCATGCACTGGGATCCATTCCCATTGACTCTGTTAACCGTCGCGCATCTTCAACATGACCTAAACCGATATTATAAGATGCCAGAGCGAACCAAATCCGTTGAGCTTCAGGAATTCTGTCTGGCAATCTGTCCATCATATCTTTTAAATAAAATGCACCACCGCGAATACTTTGCTCTGCATCTAAGCGATCATCTACACCAACATAAGCCGCGGTCGGTTGGGTCAGCATCATCATACCTCGGACACCAGTTGGCGAGCGTGCGCTTGGGTTCCAATGTGACTCTTGATAACTGGCAGCGGCTAATTTACGCCAGTCTAACTCACCTGAGTACTGCTCAAAAAAACTACGGTATTCAGGGAGGATATTGTCAATGGCACGAATAAAGGCTCGTGTGTCGACATAGTCAAAACGTTTCACATGACCAAAATATTTTTCGTTTAAATGTTCAAGGGTGCCGGCACGTCTTTCTTGATGCCAAAAGGCCAGGAGTTGGCTCATTAAGCGGTCACTATTTCTCGGTGGTAACAGCCACACTACTTCAACTTTTTCTTCTAAAATCATTCCTGCGCGTAACTCAGGTAAAAAACGCTGGTTGATCAATAAACTATTCGAATCTGAAATGGTGTAGTTCAATTCTCCGTTGGCGATTAATGCAAACAGTTCTTCATTGTCTTTGTCATTAACTTGGTTCCACATCAATTCAGGATAGTCTTTTTGCAGCTTAGTTAAGGTATTGACCGAAGAGGAGTTCGCCATCACGGTAATTTCACCCGACAGAGTGCCAATATCTTTGGGTTCTGGAGTACCTTCTCGATACACCAATACTTGATTAACTTTATATAAGGTCGGTCCAAGTTTAAATTGTTGACTGCGGTTGGGGGTTTTTGCGATGCCAGCAGCAATAATATCAATCTTGTTTTCTTTTAATGCAGCAAATAATTGTTTGCGATTCGTGTATGGGATCATCTCTAGCGGCACGGCTAAATAATCGGCAAAGCGCTGGGCCATTTCAAAGTCGAATCCGCTTTCACCCTGATCTGAATTTAAATAAATCTGTGGACCATATAATGTCCCAACCTTGAGTACAGTACGTTTTGGGGCAGGCGCAGCAATGTCAACCTCATGAATATCAACAGGTTGACAGGCGGATAGCATCCCGCAAAGTAAGATGATGAATAAGGTTTTGATCATATTTATTAATTGGTTATCTTAAGTTGTTTCGTTAATGTCACCAGAGTAATGCATGAGAAACGAATATAATTCCGGTTGAATAGCCTTTAAATATGTAGGGGAGTTTAGGTGTTTTTGGTTACTTTATCAGGAGTTTTCCTAAACGCCTATAGTTGGACAAATAACCCGCTTTTAACGTCGGTTTATTGAACGACAGTAAAGTCGCTGTGTCATAAATATGCATAACCACAATTGTGGATATTTTCCCTATCAGGAAACACTGTTTTTACGGGTGCTTAAAGGTGATTTGTACTGTGCAATTCCTTATAATAGCGCCAATTCTGACCCAATATAATTTATAAGGTGAATAGACGTGATTGAGATCATTCGCGGAGCCCCAGCACTATCTGCATTTAGAGTTCAAAAACTCATGGAGGCTTGCGAAAATGCAGCACTTCCAGTATCTCAAATTTATGCTGAATATGTTCATTTAGCTAATTTGAGTGAGTCACTAGATGATAATGAGCGTCTACAGTTAGAAACTATTCTTACCTATGGACCCGCTATTGAGTCGCATGCTCCACAAGGTACTCTATTATTTGTTACTCCACGTCCTGGCACCATTTCTCCTTGGTCTTCTAAAGCAACCGACATCGCACACAACTGTGGTTTGGGCAAAGTAAAACGCCTTGAGCGTGGTATGGCTTATTATGTTGAAGCTTCAGAATTAACCGCAGAACAACAAAAACAACTGCAAGGTTTATTACATGACCGTATGGTCGAAATCATATTGCCTGAGTTTGCAGCGGCTGAGGTATTATTTGCCCGCACAGAACCGGCAAAATTTAGCAGTGTTAATATTCTTGCTGAAGGTCGTCGTGCCTTAGAAGTCGCTAACGTTAAGTTAGGTTTGGCTCTTGCTGATGATGAAATTGACTATTTAATTGAAAACTTTGTTCGTTTAAAGCGTAATCCTAACGACATCGAATTAATGATGTTTGCTCAAGCAAACTCAGAGCATTGTCGTCACAAAATTTTTAATGCAGATTGGACAATCGATGGCGAAGTGCAGCCAAAATCATTGTTTAAAATGATTAAGAATACTTTTGAAGTCACTCCTGATTACGTGTTGTCAGCTTATAAAGATAATGCCGCTGTGATGACAGGTTCGGTTGCGGGACGTTTTTTCCCAGACCCTGATGGTATTTATAATTATCACACAGAACCAATGCACATCTTAATGAAAGTCGAAACTCATAATCATCCTACTGCAATTAGTCCTTATCCTGGTGCTGCTACTGGTTCTGGTGGTGAAATTCGTGATGAAGGCGCTACTGGTCGAGGTTCTAAGCCTAAAGCGGGTTTATCTGGTTTTACGGTTTCTAACTTAAAAATTCCTGGATTTGTGCAACCATGGGAAGGGAATTACGGTAAACCCGATCGTATTGTGACTCCACTTGAGATCATGCTTGAAGGCCCACTTGGTGGCGCTGCATTTAATAATGAATTTGGTCGTCCTGCGATTACGGGATATTTCCGCACTTATGAACAATTAGTGTCTAGTCATAACGGTGTTGAAGTCCGTGGTTACCATAAGCCGATTATGATTGCCGGTGGTTTAGGCAATATTCGCGAAGAACATGTGCAAAAAGGTGAAATCACGGTTGGCGCTAAACTTATTGTGCTTGGTGGGCCTGCAATGAACATAGGTTTGGGCGGCGGTGCTGCATCTTCTATGGCATCAGGTCAGTCTAGCGAAGATTTAGATTTTGCTTCTGTACAACGTGAAAATCCAGAAATGGAACGTCGCTGTCAGGAAGTGATTGACCGTTGCTGGCAGCTAGGTGACACCAATCCTATTCAATTCATTCACGATGTGGGTGCCGGCGGACTATCTAACGCATTCCCTGAGTTAGTGAATGACGCTGATCGCGGTGGTGTGTTCAATTTACGTAATGTTCCCTCTGACGAGCCAGGCATGAGCCCGCTCGAAATTTGGTGTAATGAATCTCAAGAACGTTATGTGCTATCGGTTGCGCCAGAGAATTTACAGCAGTTTGCTGATATTTGTGCCCGTGAACGCGCTCCATTTGCCGTGGTTGGTGAAGCGACTGCAGAGATGCATTTAACGCTTGCCGACAGTCACTTTAATAACAAACCGATTGATTTACCGCTCGAAGTTTTATTAGGTAAAGCGCCTAAAATGAGTCGTGATGTGGTGTCGGTAAAAGCGGTATCACCGGCATTAGATCAATCTAAAATTGAATTAAAAGATGCGGTTAAGCGCGTTTTAACTTTGCCAACCGTAGCCGATAAAACTTTCCTAATCACCATCGGTGACCGTTCAGTGACGGGATTAGTTAACCGCGACCAAATGGTCGGTCCATGGCAGGTTCCGGTTGCTGATTGTGCAGTCACTGCATCAAGTTATGATAGCTACAGCGGTGAAGCGATGTCGATGGGTGAACGAACGCCATTGGCTTTACTCGACTTTGATGCTTCTGCGCGTATGGCGGTTGCTGAATCGATCATGAACATTGCTGGTACTGATATTGGCTCGTTTAAGCGCATTAAGCTTTCGGCTAACTGGATGTCGCCGGCGGGTCACCCTGGTGAAGATGCCGGTTTATACCAAGCTGTTAAAGCCATTGGCGAAGACCTTTGTCCAGAACTTGGTATCACTATCCCTGTCGGTAAAGACTCTATGTCGATGAAAACCGCATGGGAAGATAGTGGTGTACAGAAAACGGTAACATCGCCTATGTCATTGGTTATCACCGCTTTTGGCGTGGTACAAGACATACGTAAAACCGTGACGCCACAACTTCGCAGTGATAAAGGTGACACTACATTATTAATGCTGGACTTAAGCAATGGCCAAAATCGTTTAGGGGGCTCTTGTTTAGCGCAGGTTTACAGTGAGCTAGGTGATATTGCACCGACATTAGATGTTACCGCTAACTTAGCGGGCTTCTTTGAAGTCATGCAGCAATTAGTCGCTGAGCAAGCGGTTATGGCATATCACGACCGCAGCGACGGTGGTTTATTTACCACTTTAGTTGAAATGGCCTTTGCCGGTAATACTGGGTTAACTATTGATTTAGCCAGCTTGAATGGTACTGATTTAGAACGTTTATTTAATGAAGAACTGGGTGCTGTCATTCAAGTTGGTGTTGCTGATGCTAAAGCCATTGCCGCGCAATTTGCGGCTAAAGGCGTAGCTTGTCATCACATTGGTGGTTTACAAGCCGCTGACAAGATTAGCATTAACGATGGCCAGCGAGAGATATTTACTGATAACCGAACTGCACTGCGCACTATGTGGTCAGAAACCACCTATCGCATGCAAGCACTTCGTGATAATCCAGAATGTGCACGTGAAGAGTATGAGCTTAAACAACAAGCTGATGCACCTGGTTTAACGGTAAAATTAGGCTTTAATCCAAGTGAAGATGTAGCCGCACCTTATATTCTTAAAGGTGCCGCACCTAAAATGGCTATTTTACGTGAGCAGGGCGTTAACTCTCATGTCGAGATGGCAGCTGCTTTTGACCGTGCCGGTTTTGAAAGCCGCGACGTGCACATGTCGGACATTTTATCTGGGCGTATTAGCCTTGAAGAGTTCCAAGGCCTAGTGGCTTGTGGCGGATTCTCTTATGGTGACGTATTAGGTGCTGGTGAAGGTTGGGCTAAGTCGATTCTATTTAATGATCGTGCTCGCGATGAGTTTAGTCGTTTCTTCGAACGTGATTCAAGCATCGCCCTTGGTGTGTGTAATGGTTGTCAGATGTTATCTAACCTGAAAGAAATTATCCCAGGAAGTGAGCATTGGCCGCGCTTTGTGCGTAACCGCTCTGAGCGTTTTGAAGCTCGATTCAGTTTGGTTGAAGTGCAACAAAACCCATCGGTATTTTTTGAAGGCATGGTCGGTTCTCGTATGCCTATCGCAGTATCTCATGGCGAAGGCTTAGTTGAATTTGCTAATGCTCAAGCGTTAGCTAATGCTGAAGCATCGGGCACTATTGCACTGCGTTATGTTGATGGCCATGGTCAAATTGCGACTCAGTACCCTGAGAACCCTAATGGTTCAGCGAATGGTCTAACCGGTATTTGTACCACGGATGGCCGAGTGACAATTATGATGCCGCATCCTGAGCGTGTATTCAGAACCGTTGCCAATTCATGGCATCCAGATAACTGGGGTGAAGATAGCCCTTGGATGCGCATGTTCCGTAATGCTCGAGTCAAGATCGGTTAATTTCAAATTAACTATCTAGTTTAGATAAAGTAAAAAGGCGACTCATTTGAGTCGCCTTTTTTATTGGTTAATTCGTTTTATCAACTAATGGCTTTGATGTCGTTGAATAAATAAAACCCCCATAGAGTAGCTCTATGGGGGTTTAGTTTCGTTATATATAGATAATAACGATTGTCGCTTAATATGATTTCTGCGCTAACAAAAACATCTACTAAACAGGGTATAGATAAAAAAGTGAGCGATCTTACTTCACTTCTTTAGCAGTAAACATTTCAGTAAAAACGCGTTTGTACAAGTTGGCAATATTTTCGAATAATTGAGTCATAGCACTTCTCTTTAGGTTAGGTCACTGGAATTAAGACGACGACTCATCGTGCAACCACTGTTCGTTTTCTTAACTGTGTGGAAATTATACAGTTACCTTATTGCTGGCTCAAACGAGAAAAAATGATTCTTGTCATTAGTTAATCTAATGGGTTGTTGGCGTGTTTTTCTTATATTTCTTATATTTAAATTATAAGTTATTGATTATGATTGTTTAATTTAATTCATTTAAAATTAACATTATTTAAATAATTTATTAATTATTATTGAGTTGTTGGTTTTTATACTTTCTTTTAACAATAGCGATGAGTTAGGTTTTTTGTGGCGACCTATATTCAATCGATTTATCTTCCTAGCAATTGGCTTGTTTTTGTCAATACCTCAAGAGGGGGATGCGAGAGATGTTCAAAAAGTTTTACAGAAAATATGACCATTTTTTTGATAAATTGTGATCCATCTGACAACAACTGGAGAGCATTTAAGAGTGATTTTCACTGTAAAGGGCTGATTTTTTATATCAAAATATTATCCATTCGAAAAATCTAATGTTTATCACATTTTTGACTAAAAAATATGATCTCCTAGGTATTTATACCGTAAGATACAAGGCGTTTAAGATTGCACTTGAAAACACAGGCAAACAGATTAATTTATCATTTTTACTCATTGGTGAGTTATCCACTGCTTCAATATGACCGTTTTCAGGTATAACATCATCATTATAGTAACCCCGTGTTACTGTGTAGTATTTGGTTGTACTGAAGTAAGGAGCCGCCAATGATTATCGAAGAGGTCGTTGAGCTATCGCGTTTTCAATTTGCGTTGACAGCCATGTATCATTTTCTATTTGTTCCACTCACCCTAGGTTTAGCTTTCATCCTTGCGATTATGGAATCACTGTATGTGATGACAAATAAGCAAATCTATAAAGACATGACAAAATTTTGGGGTAAGTTGTTTGGGATTAACTTTGCTCTAGGTGTTTCTACGGGTTTAGCAATGGAATTCCAGTTTGGTACTAACTGGTCCTACTATTCTCACTATGTAGGTGACATTTTTGGTGCGCCTCTGGCCATTGAAGGCTTAATGGCTTTCTTCCTCGAGTCAACGTTAGTCGGGATGTTCTTTTTCGGTTGGGATCGTTTTAGTAAACGTCAGCATTTAGTGGTCACATGGCTTGTTGCCATCGGCTCTAATATGTCAGCCTTATGGATTTTGATTGCCAATGGTTGGATGCAAAATCCAGTAGGTTCAGTATTTAACTATGAAACCATGCGCATGGAGATGGTTGATTTTGGCGCCGTAGTGTTTAACCCTGTCGCGCAAGTTAAGTTTGTTCATACTGTAGCCTCTGGTTATGTTGCTGGTTCGATGTTTGTGTTAGCTATTAGCTCATACTACATATTAAAAGGGCGTGACTTACCGTTTGCTCGTCGCTCATTTGCTGTTGCAGCAAGCTTTGGTATGGCAGCGATTTTATCGGTTATCGTATTAGGCGATGAGTCGGGTTATAAAGTCGGCGAAGTTCAACGTGTTAAGTTAGCAGCTATTGAAGCTGAGTGGCACACTGAGCCTGCTCCAGCAGCCTTTACTGTCGTTGGTTTTCCTAATCAAGAAACCATGGAAACCGACTATGCGATTAAAATCCCTTATGCTATGGGTATTATTGCAACGCGAACATTAGACGAAGAAGTGACGGGTATTAAGGATCTTATTAAAGATCACGAAGTACGAATTCGTAACGGTATGGTTGCCTACGCATTGCTTGAAAAACTTCGTGCTGGTGATAAATCAGCAGAGGTTAGAGAGCAATTTGAAGCGACTAAAATCGATTTAGGTTATGGTTTCTTGCTTAAGCGTTATACCGACAAAGTGGTTGATGCTACCGAAGAGCAGATTAAAGCGGCCTCTTATGATTCTATTCCAACTGTCGCACCTATGTTCTGGAGTTTCCGGATTATGGTGGCAGCAGGGGTGATTATGTTGTTTGTGTTTGCAGCCGCTTTCTGGCAAAGCACTCGTCATCAAATCGCTGAGAAGAAATGGGTACTGCGTGCAGCACTTTATAGCTTGCCACTTCCTTGGATTGCCATTGAAGCCGGTTGGTTTGTGTCAGAGTTTGGTCGCCAACCTTGGACTATTTCTGAAGTGCTTCCGACCTTTATGTCGGCGTCTAGTTTAACCACGGCGGATCTTTGGTTTAGTATTATTTCGATTACGGTGTTCTATACCATTTTACTGGTGATAGAGGCTTTCTTAATGTTCAAGTTTGCTCGTCTTGGCCCTAGTAGCTTAAAGACTGGCCGTTACCATTTCGAAACCCAAGATGCTTAATCTGAGGACCTGATTATGTTTGATTACGAAGTATTAAGATTTATTTGGTGGGCGTTAATCGGTGTATTATTGATTGGTTTCACCGTGACAGATGGCTTTGATCTGGGCGTGGGGATATTGTTACCTATTATAGGTAAAGACGATACCGATCGCCGTATCATGATCAACACAATTGCTCCGCACTGGGATGGTAACCAAGTTTGGTTAATCACTGCTGGTGGTGCATTATTTGCAGCTTGGCCTATGGTTTACGCAGTGGCGTTTTCTGGTTTTTATGTGGCAATGATGCTGGTGTTGTTCGCACTCTTTTTGCGTCCTGTTGGCTTTGATTACCGCTCTAAAATTGAAGATCCAAAATGGCGCAAAACATGGGACAAGGCATTATTTGTCGGCTGTTTCGTACCACCATTAATCATTGGTGTTGCATTTGGTAACTTACTCCAAGGTGTACCGTTTAACTTTGATGAATATTTACGTGCTACCTACCATGGCGGTCTATTCGGTTTATTAAATCCGTTTGGGTTATTAGCCGGTCTTGTGAGTGTCACTATGGTGATAATGCAAGGGTCTACATGGTTACAAATGAAGACGGACGGCGAGCTTCGTGTGCGCAGTGCTAAGACATCACAAATTTGTGGCAGTCTATTAGTGGTTCTGTTTGGTGCAGCAGGCTTTTGGTTGGTCAATGGTATTGATGGTTATGTGATCACTTCAGCTCTTGACGTCGCTGGAGCATCAAATCCAACCACTAAAACGGTAGCGGTTGAAGCCGGTGGTTGGTTGATAAACTACGATAAATATCCTTTGACTATGCTATTTCCTGTATTAGGTTTGTTAATGCCAGTACTAGTGGTATTAGCCAGTCGTTTGAATCGTAGTGGTTTTGCATTCTTTTTCAGCTCGCTTGCTGTTGCGGGGGTGATTTTAACGTGTGGTGCTGCTATGTTCCCATTTGTTATGCCTTCATCATTAGAGCCTAATGTGAGCTTAA
Organism: Shewanella sp. SR43-4; assembly: GCF_014163845.1. Taxonomy (NCBI): domain Bacteria; kingdom Pseudomonadati; phylum Pseudomonadota; class Gammaproteobacteria; order Alteromonadales; family Shewanellaceae; genus Shewanella; species Shewanella sp. SR43-4. The sequence continues at coordinate 84,983 of NZ_JACJEB010000008.1, forward strand.
CTATGTGGGATGCTACTGCTAGCCAAATGTCACTTAAAGTAATGACCGTTGCCGCTATCATCTTCGTACCGACTGTCCTAAGTTATACCATTTGGACTTATTACAAGATGTTTGGCCGCTTAAATCGTGAGTTTATTGAAAACAATAAAAACTCACTTTATTAAATTAAGGAGCAACATTTATGTGGTATTTTGCTTGGATTCTTGGTGTATTGTTAGCGTGTTCATTCGGTATTATCAATGCGTTATGGCTTGAGAATACTGAAAATATGGATCGTAACAGCGACAACTAATCGCGACATCTGTAATTGAAAAACCGTCTTGGTAACAAGGCGGTTTTTTATTGGCTTTTGTTTGGTAGGTAATAAAGCACACTTCTAAACAGGCTTGATAGTAGTCGAATAATCAAGCCAGTTACCAACTTATTTTGGTTATTCATTCTGCCTATAGCCAACCTTAACGAGCAAATATAAAGTCACTTTACGTTATGTTGATGTCTATAAAGATAGAGCCCAATCGATGTAGGACGCCGATGAGGGGGATTGATGCAGAAGGCTGAGAAAGATAACTGAAAACGATAACTGAAAACAATCATAACAGTGGGATGACACCACAGTAATAATGCTTTCAATATAGTGATAATTGAGACTTGCAGAAGAGATAAATCGCGCTGTGCTTTACTTGAATATTAGTGATATTTGAGTCGCGTGGTAATCGGGTATCATGGGCCTGAAGAGCATTTTATTGGATCAGAACCCAATCGCTGAGCTCTGATCCCTGTTATCAATTCCAGTCAACTACACGACTTTAAATACTCCAATCTGTTGCTTGATGCTGACAGCAAGTGCGGTTAATTGTTCTGCATCACTGACCGCTTTTGTTGCCCGTTCATCACTATTTTGTGCCAACGTCGCTATAGTATGCAAGCTATGAGACACCTCATCTGCAACTGTGCTTTGTTGATTAGTTGCACTGGCTATACTGGATGAGAATATTGCCATTTCACCGATACTCTGATTAATCTGACTGAGTTGGAGATTGACGATATTAGCTTGTTCAGCTGAAGATGCTCCTAACTGCTGGCACTCGACCATTTGTGTCGCGGTAAATTTTACTTGATGCTGTAATTTAGCTATCGTCGAGCTAATCTCACTAATTGAACGCTGCGTTCTTTGCGCAAGAGAGCGCACCTCATCAGCCACAACGGCAAAACCACGACCTTGTTCTCCTGCTCTAGCAGCTTCAATAGCAGCGTTTAATGCTAGCAAGTTAGTTTGTTCTGCAATGCCATTAATCACTTCAGTTACTTTACTAATAGCTTGGCTCTCACTGCTGACACTTTCAATATTTTTTTGACTTTGGATGAGTTGCTCACTTAAAGATTGCAGCGCGGTGACCTCTTGGCTTAACTGAGCATGCCCTTGAGCTGATGCACTATCAATTTCCTGCGCTTGCTGTGCTCCTTGACTAGCATTTTGGGCGACGTCTTTAATCGAAGAAGACATCTCTTCGATAGCCGTCGCAATTTGCTCTGTTTGGTTTAACAGTGCTTTTGCTTCATGACCATTTAACTTTGATGTTTGTTGGCTTTGATTGGCTTGGTTTTCTAAGCTAATAACCGACTGTTTTAATGATTCAATTAAACTCGCCAAACTCGCAGCCATTTGCGTCACACTGATGGTGATGTGGTCAACTTCATTACCACTGCTTTCAGAGCACGGCATGAATGTTTGTGAAAGATCGCCCTGACCTAATTTAGCGATTTGTTGCTGTAGATTCTTTAATGGCTTCATCGCACGATTGATCACCATAAACAGTAAAACAGCAATCAGAACTATGCCTATCAATGCTAAAATCACGTTAATTTTTAGCATAGCTAAACTTTCATTATTTAATTCTTTGGTCGGCACATAGCCAACCATGGTCCAATTCCAACCGGCAATTTTTATTGAATAAGCATACATCTCTTCACCAGATAATGATGTGTAAACCCAGCTGCCATTATCTGTGAGTGCCTGTTCAAGCGATAAACCATTAAACAATGATTCAGTAAAGGGCGCTTCAGTGTTCAAATCGCGATGAGAAATAACTTGTTTATCAGAATTACGGATAATGGCATAAGATCCTGACTCTTCGAGTGTGAGTGTTTTAAGTGCATTTTGGATTTGCAGAATTGATTGGCTAATGTCATAACCGATAAAAAGGATAGCATTAACTTTGCCGCTGCTGTCTTTTACTGGGCTATAAATCGTCATGTAATCTGTGCCAAAAAGCTTGGCATAGCCTTCGTATTTTTGACCACTAATTAATTGCTTATAGCCTGGGTGATTAACCCCCAGATAAGTCCCTAGTGCACGGTTACCATCCGTTTTTTTCAGTGATGTTGACACTCGAACAAAATCATCATTATCACGAGCAAATATAGTCGCTACGCCGCCAGTTAGTTGCGAAAAGCGGTCTACATTATTATTTTCATTATTAACTTGTTCATTATCATGTAAAAGAACCGGAGTCTTAACGCCTAACACGTCAACGGATTTATTTTCTATCGAGAATTGTCCTGGATATAAAGTACGAAGAATATCGGAGCTGCGTTTCGCCGAAGACAACATACTGTCGTATTCCAGTTCAAGTAAATGAGTATTACTGTCCATTTGTGATTGTATAGCTTTGATCGCTTTATCGTGTAATACAGTGGAAGCGGTTAGATATGAAAAACAAGACATAGCGGTGAAAATAATAACGGATGACAACACGACAAGAGAGCCTATTTGTTTTGAAATAGGCCAGTTTTTATAGTTCATATGCTCTTTCTCATAATTATTGTGATGATTAATCTAAATAGATATGGTTCGCTCAATTTAATATACCGCGTAAATGTAAAGATTGTCTGGTATGAAGCCAAAAGTATGAAACAAATGAAGATTCATGTTCTATGGGCATATTTATCGCATAATACGACTAGGAATTTTAAATTTAGACTGTTTTTTTAGGTTAATCAATAACGCTTATGTTAACAATGTCTAAATTAGCATCTGCCTTTTTGCTCAGGCCACTACCAGCAAGTATTTAGAGGGTAGAGCTAACCATAATATATTAAGTTGACTTGAATTATTATCTTGTTTATTTGACCAAATTGTCGATTTATACCTAATTGCACGGTGCAGGTTAGGGAAGTCATGTGACTTATAAGGCTGGACGAGAAAGTATGTTGGGCCGGTGAAATGCTCGACAAGTATTCAGATTTAACCTTGGTTGATTATGGCTTTGTTTACCACAGAGACATTAATTTCCCCCAAGACGACACCAATTGGTTCTTGTTAGAGAAAACCGTTTAATTTATGTTTGAGTTTTGTGCTTACTGCCCTAAACCTGATTTTTACTGCCAGTTTAGGGCAAATCTTTATTTTGTATTGAACATTAAATCGAAATTGGCTTCTTGATAAGGTTGACCTTAGGTTTCATTAACAAGGTATACATTACAGGCACCCAAATCAGTGACAACATAGTCGCCAAAAGCGTACCGCCAGCAATGGCTATGGCAAATGGCGGCCAAAAGCCACCACCTGCAATAATTAGCGGTAAAAAGCCGCCTATAGTCGTGATGGTGGTGGAGCCAATATGACGACCACAACTGCTCACAGTACTGATGATTAACTCAATATTACCATGGCGCGCCTCGGGTATATCTTCTAACTCAGCCAAAATAACAATCGCAGCATTAATGGCTAAGCCCATTAATCCCAATAAGCCGATAATAACGGTAAACCCAAACGGATAGCCAAATACATACACGGATAATAAACCTAAACCCGCCGATTGAAATGCACTCAGTAAAATGATTGCCGTTAATCTAAAGGAGTTAAATGACAGCACTACAGTGGCTAGTAATAAGGTGACAACTAACACTACATTTGACAATAAATTACCCACAGCCTCATTACGTTTTGCACTTTCGCCGCCAATTTCAAGATGATATCCCGCCGGAATAGACAAATTAGCAATGGTATCCTTAACCTCGTTTAATACTTGTGCAGGCAGTACTCCACTGGTGATATAAGCTTCGATAGTATTGACGCGTTCGCCATTTCTGCGGGGGATTGCGCCACGACTCACATTGATTTCGTTATAAGATAATGCCGCTAGCGGTATACCTGAACCCGAAGGCGATACCAGATTTATCTCGGCTAAACGTGTGGCTTGTTCGCGACTGTTGTCGCCTAAACGAACGCGAATGGGCAGTGATTCTGTTTGCTCTAAAATGCTGCCACCAATTATACCGGTAGTCGCCATTTGAATTTGATTGGCAATATCGCTAAGGCTCAGGCCGCTCATTAAGCTGGCATCTTCATTGACTTGTAACCACACTTTTGGCGCGCCAGAACTTAGTGTTGCGCGAGTATGGATCACATCGGGTGTTGCAATTAAAATCCCGCGCACTTGTTCACCCAGTGCTTTCAATGTATCTAGATTGGGGCCGTATATACGCAACTCTACCGGAGCGTTAAAAGGAGGGCCTTGTTCCAGTTTTCGAACCAAGATTTGGGCTTGTGGAAACTCCACATCAAACTCTTTCTGTAATTGTAAAATCAATCGATTAGCCGCCGCAAAGTCGGTTACTTTAATCATTGCTTGGGCATAGTTAGTTGCCCCTTGCTGCCGTTGAGTTAAATTGTAATAGAAAGAGGGCGTGTTACCGCCGACAACCCAAGTCGCAGCCACAATATCTTCAATTTTTTGCAGTTTATTATCAATCAGTTTTACCTGTTCTAGGGTGTTTTCAATACTCACATGCGGCGCTAAGTAGACTTCAATTTGGAACATATCGCGGTCAGACGGAGGGAAAAATTGTTCTGTCATTTTGCCCGCGGCAAAAAAACCGACAATAGGTAATATACCGATAACAATCGCCGTCAGTATTGGCCGTGTTAACGCAAAGTAAAGGCTGGCCGTATATGCTTGGCTGATTTTGGGAAATGCCATACCTTGTTGATACCAAGCCGTTGGTTTTTCACTGCGGCTAAAGCGCCCAGCAAGGCCTGCGATAATGGTATGCGAAATGATATATGACCCCAGCAATGCGAACATCACCGAAATTGCGATACCACCAACAAATTCACCCGCAGCGCCTGGCATTAACACAATTGGTGCAAAAGCTAACATGGTGGTAATGGTTGAACCCGCCAGTGGCAGCCATAAGTGGTGCAGAGTTTTAGATACCGCTTCAAGTTTGCTCATACCTTGCTGACGGCGTTGCGCAATGGCATCAACAATCACAATTGCGTTATCAACCATAATACCCAACGCAACCACTAATCCTGTTACCGACATTTGGTGGATCGGTAGTCCAGTATATTTCATGCAGGTGAGGGTAAACAGTGCGGTTAGTGGTAATGATATTGCTACAATCACTGCATTACGTAGGCCTAATGTCAGCATTAATACCAGTAAAATAATCACAAACCCTTGCAGCAGATTAATCACCAAGTCGCCTAAGCGATCGCTGGTATAGCTTTGTTGGTCAAATAACCATTGCACCTTAATATTGGCCGGCAAGTTTACTGAAAACTCGTCAATGGCGTTACTCACGTGCTGTTGCCATACATCGACGCGGTTATTATTGAGCATGCGAGCAGAGACTAATACGCCCTGTTGACTGTCGATTAAAGCAATACTCGATGCAGGCGTTTTAGCTTGGCGGCTAATATTGGCCACATCGCCTAAGCGAATAATTTGGCCGTAATCGTCTACTTTTAACGGCACTTGGCGGATACGGTTTTGTGAGTCTAATTCACCAGAAACCTCAACTAAGGCTCTAAACTGGTTGTTATTAATTTCACCGGCGGAAATTTTGCTGTCGGCATTATTTAAAATTGCCGCGATACCTGCGGGAGTTAAATGCAGTTGACTGATTTTATTACCATCTAATTCTACTAAAATCTCTTCTTCAGGTGCGCCATACAACTTTGCAAAGTCAGTGCCGCTGAGTAATCTTAAGCGACTTTGTAATTCTTTGGCGTACCGATTAAGAATATCGACTCTTACCGGGCTGTCATCGGCCCAAACCAGTCCTAAAATAGCGGTATTGGCATACCCTAGCTGATCATCTAATACACTGTTTTGTGCTGCAACGGGTAACAGTGATTTACTGTCGGCAATAAGATCTCGTGCCCGTGACCATACTGGAGCGGTATCGGTAACGGTATCTTTTAATTCTAACTGGATCACCGAAATACCCGGTCGAGAAGTTGACTGGACTAGCTTCAACTCCTCTAAACGGCGAAGTTGATTTTCGAGTACTTCGGTCACGAGTGCTTCAACGCGTTCTGCTGATGCCCCAGGGTATTGAGTAATAACCGATGAAAATCGATTCGTAATATGTGGGTCTTCCGTACGCGGTAAGCTTGAAATTGCTCCTAAGCCAGCAACAATTAATAATGCAATAAATAAACTGGTTAGGCGGCCATTTTCTAAAAATGCTTTAATCATAATGCCCCCGTTTTCTCAGCTTGAGCTAGGGTGACTTTTTGATTAACCACTAACTTATGCAAGCCTTGAGAGACAATGATATCGGTTGGTTTTATGGCGCCTTGAATATAGGCTTGTTGTTCATTGGTATAGATAATTTCAACATCGCGACGTTCAATGGTATAAAAACCTTGCTCAGCTTTAACTAAGGCAAATACGTTCCATAACCCGCGTACGCCATCGGTTAATGCCGACATCGGCACCCAGTAACCAGATGCAGGCACATCTTGTTGATAAGCCAAATAAGCTATTTCGCCATTGATTACTCTGGCTGATTCGGGCAAATGAATACGCAACTGCACCGTGCGACTAATGGTATTGACCTCGGCACTAATACCGGCAATTTTAGCGGTAAAGGTTTGTTTGCCTACCCGGACATCTACCATCTGCTCGGCGGCTAACTGCTGTGCAATATCAATCGGTACCCCAATATAAGCTAAAGGCTCACTGTTACCCACTAAGGTAAAAACCGGACTGCCTAGCGCAATCACTTCGCCGACATTATGAAACCGCTGACTGATAGTGCCATTGAATGGGGCTAACAATGTCGATTTTTCAATTTTTAAATGGGTGGCACTTAAGCTGGCTTCTATGCGCTTTTGATTCGCTTGTAAGCTAATGACTTGTTGCTGGGTTTCATCAAGCTGCTGTTCAGACACATAATTTTGTTGTTTTAGTTTTTCAGTGCGAACTAAGGTGCTTTTGGCTAAATCGATATCCGCTTGGGTTTGTAATAAACTGGCTTGCAGTTGCTGTTGTTCGGCTGTTAATAACTCGATATCAAGTAGGGCTAATGTTTGACCTTTAGTCACAGTATCGCCACTGTCGACTGAGATATTGTTGAGCTTACCCGCAAGCTCAAAGCCAATACCTGTGGTATTGGCTGAGCGAATCGTCCCAGTATAGGTTTGCATATGCTGGTAATGGTCATTTAACACTAAGCTTTGCGATAACACCGCTTGATAGTCAATTGTATGCGAATGCTCTTTTACCTCAGAGCCACAACCGCTTAAAACGATTAAGCTTAAACTTAGCGCCCAGTATCGAATGATGGCAGTGAATGTCTTTGACGCGTTCATAAGTTTATTCCTTGCAAAGCAATTAATAGTGTCAATGTTGATTTTTTTCGCCGTTGGCATGAAAGGCAATAAGCTCATAGGTTTTCAGCACAACGTAAAATGTAACTTTAATGTTAACTAGACTCGATAGTCTAATTTTATAAAACTAGACTGTCCAGTCTATTTTTGGTTACTATTAGGCTAAATGCTGATCAGCAATGCAGAGGCTTGATTTGCTTAATGAGCTAATTTATGGAACCAACATGACAAAACAACACACAGCGCTTAATCCTAGCGGACAGAACCACATCAGCCGCAGTGAACAAAAGCGTGCTCAGGTGCTCGAGTCTGCGATTGATCTTTTTTGTCATCATGGTTTCCCTAATACCAGTATGGATGAAGTGGCCAAGCATGCCGGTGTATCAAAACAAACTGTTTACTCCCATTTTGGTTCTAAAGACGATTTATTTGTGTCTGCGATTGAATCAAAATGTGTTGTGCATCAACTCACCGACGATGCCTTAATTGATGCCAGTCAACCACAACAGGTTATTTTGTTATTTGGACAGCAGTTTGGCGAAATGATTGTTAGCAAAGAAGCCATGACAGTGTTTAAAACCTGTGTTGCTCAAGCCGATACTCACCCAGAAGTGTCTAGATTGTTTTATAATGCAGGCCCTAAGCATGTACTGGGATTGGTTCGAAACTACCTAACAAAAGTCAATGAACACAACGAATACTTTTTTGAAAACCCTCATGAAAGTGCGGTTAGATTGTGTTTAATGTTGTTTGGTGAGCTAAAATTACGCCTAGAGTTAGGCTTAGAAATAGAAGATTTAATCGTCACCAGACAACAATACCTGCAAGATACCGCCGACATGTTTTTACGAGCACATAAAGTGGGCGTAAAATAAACTCAACCTCAAGTTGAACTTAATTGGCCATATAGCAGTATTACTTGAGCAATTAAGCCAAAGTAATATTCAGTTTATTTCATTATTTGAAGGGAAGCAGATTAGTATGACGCTTTACAACACTAAGGTAATTTCTTCTCCGGCACAGAGTAAGTCACTGAATTTATCTGTACGGTCATTATTGTGCGTATCGGGTCTGCTGTTAAGTCAGCATGCTTTAGCGGCACCAGAACGTTCACCGTTTTCACTCACTGTTGCTCGTACATCAACGGGCACCGCTAATGTAGGCGCAGAGAGTGCTAACCCTAATCAGTTACAACGAGATGCATGGAAAACCAGTTTTTCGGCAAACATGCCACTTAATCGTCAGTGGTCTATAGGGGCAAACTTAGGCTACGATAATCTCGATTATGACTGGGATATTAACCAAAACAGCCTGTTACGCAGCAATACTCAACCTTGGTCAACCATCCATCAGTACAGTGCTGGTTTATCACTATCGTATCGCTTAGATAATCATTGGATGTTTCTCATCGCACCCAAATTACAGTATGCCTATGCTGATACGGCATCATCTTCAAATGCACAAAGTTATGGTGTCGTCGCCTCGGGGATGTACCGCTTTGATTCGGGTAATATGCTTGGTTTCGGTGTGGCATATTTAAATGATATTTCAGAAGTGCGCACTTTGCCTTATTTAGCCGTACGTTGGCAGATAAGCGATAAGTGGGTACTTGCTAACCCGTTCCAAGCTGGTTTTAGTGGCCCGGCAGGATTAGAGTTAAGTTATCAATATAATCGTGACTGGGATTTTGGCGTGGGCAGCTCCATGCGAACAGAGCGTTTTTTAATTGCTGATGATGATAAAACCATTGAAGTTGAAGAATGGGTAGGCTTTGCTCGCGCAGGTTGGCAAGCAACGACTAACGTTAGTCTTAATGCTTATGCTGGTTACTATTTTGGCGGTGAAATGCAGTTAAGTTATCCCGATGTCACTGAAGACATGGAAAACCAAGCCGCATTCGGTTTAGTGTTTAAACTGAACTTTTAACGATTAGTGGTAAACCATACAATAAAAAATGCCGCTGATATCAGCGGCATTTCTTGTAAAAGCTAATTTAGCAACTGAGCATTTATCTAATAAAATCGTCTTAACTACTAATGTAAATCGGCCCTAGAAGTAAGTCACTTCTTTTACCCGCTTAGGGCGATTTTGTTGCTCGTATAACTGCCATACTTGTTTAAAATCAAGTGCTAACTCAGTGACATAAAACTCACCGGCTGGGTAGGTTTTTACCACTTTAGCCCCGCGAATAATGCCACTCACGCTAGACTTAACGTTGTCGTCAGTTAATAACCACTCACTCACGTCGCTGTTTGCGGTAATCTTTTGGCCATACACTTGCTCTGCTAACTCGCGATATGCAGCAATTTTTGATGCTTGCATCGCCATTAAAATACGATGCGATGGTTCTTTGCTTGGCTGAGTCGCTAAGGGTGCATAGCCAATTGCGGTTAGGGTAGGGAACGAGGCTGGAGCTTCGGTTTCCCACTGGACATATTTATCCTTGCTTACACAGCCAGTTAACAGTACCAACACAATTAACATTAACGACTTCATAGCTTATCTCCTAATACAGTATAACGACTGTCGCCCATATTTTCGTGGCGATACAGTAAACCATTACGCGATTCAATCATTTCAGAAGGTTGTAAATAACCCGATAAGCTCGACGCCGCCACAAATGATTGCACCGCCGAAACCACTCTATTATTGGTCACATTCACTATTCGGCCGTTAAAGACGATTCCTTCAGGTGTTAAGGTCATGGTTGATACCAAAACGTGCGCTACCGGTAAATCGGAACGCAACAGCTCCCAGTTTCGGCTCAACATAAATTCACCTTGCTCTGTTGCACGTAAATTAGTTGCGACGTTTAAATCAACCAAATTAAACTCATGGGCATGGAATGCAGCAAGCAATCCTTGCTGTAATTGAAGGCCTAACTCATTGGATGTATTTAAATTGCTGGCCATTACCGGCGTAGAAATGAGCAGTGGTTCATCAGGGCGAAGGGCATCATTTTGCAATACTAATTCGTTGACTAACTTTTCTGCCCACACATTGACCTGGCCCTTAGGCGATATTCCAACAGCTTGTATATCATAAGCTAACTTGTGCTGATAAACCTGATCTTCATCGACCACTTTGACAAATTTACCGTTATTACTAAAGGCAAGATTATTGGCAGCATTAGGCGTTTGGGTGCATGCAACTAACGTCAATGACGCCAGTATGACCGTGGGGACAACAAGCCTATTAATCATAATAATTCCTCTTACAAAAATGCCGCAAATCTTGGTATAAATGAGTCATTTTATCGCCTTATTTATCGGTAACTAAGGTCAATTTTTTACTCTTTAATATTCGTTCCTTTATATCGGCAAATGCGTTAGAAGCTTTACTATAATTACCCTACATCTAAAAAAAACTATTAAAGCGGTTATAGGCACAATTTTTGCTTTGTAAAATATAGAGTAAGCTTAATTCATTTTATTAGGCCAAATAGACGTTTTTTTGACATTAGGACATCGTATGCTGATCCGACACAGCCCTACTAACCGAGCTAATCCCTTTAGTCATCTTGCTGTCATAGCCATATTATGTGCAAGTGGCTTGCTAGTGACAATGTCTGCATTTGCTGAACAAATTGAAGTGACTGGCAAAGCCAAAATTGTTAATGGCGATATTGATAAAGCTCGCGAAGACGCTATCAGCCAAGCATTAAATTATGCCAGTTTAAAAGCGGGAGTTAACTTTTCTAGCGAACAACAAATTAATCAAGGACGGCTTACTCAAGATACTTTTCAAATGCAGCGTATGGGCTCGGCCAATAATGTTGAATTAATGAGTGAAATGATCAGCGAGCATACTATTACTGTCATTTTACAGCTTGAGCTTAGCGAACAAGAGTCCGATGCCCAATGTAAAAGCCAATCACTCAAAGCTGCGATTATGCTGCCTCAAGCTTATTTACAAGAACGCGAACAATTACGCTATGGTCAATTAGCCCACTTTGAAGAGCGCATTACCGAACAATTAGGCAAAGCGATTAACGCGCAATCGCGATACAGTTTTGCCAGGCTACATGCAGATGAGAAAATTGATAATACCAATCAATTGGTCAATTTTAGAGGTAACCGCATACCCAGTTGGTTAGGTGAACTTACCGACAGCCAATATTTGCTGCAGCCCGAAATTATTGATATTTCAACTGAACCAGTACAAAGCAGTTATTTGGGCTTTGTAGAAGATGATCCACTGAGGCAATTTATCCTTAAATTAACTCTTTATCATGGCATTAGCGGTGAAGTTGTCTGGTCGGAATCATTTGCGACATCAGCCCCTTGGGAATTTGAACGACAAGAAATAGTGTCACCAGCGAATCAACGCTTTTGGCGATCATCTTATGGCCAGGCGATCAGTGATATTTTACAACAAAGCGTTATGTCGTTAGATAAGCAACTCAATTGCCGACCATTACTAGGCCAAATTGTGGCAAGAGATGGTGATCGCATTATCATCAATTTAGGCCGTAAAAATGGAGTTAAAATGGGTGATAAGTTCCAAATCGTCCTACAGAAAAACATCCCCGACAGATTCAACTCTATGCGCGCTATCGCGACTAAAAGTCGGGCGAATGTGGTTATCGAACAAGTGACCGAAGACAGTTCAACGGCAATCTTTGACGGTATCGACAGTGCTTATAATATTCAAGTGAATGACATTGCGATTAAGAACTAGTTGGTTGTTAATTAAGCAATTAAATTTAAAAGGTTTAATTCGATTATAAACTCAGTATAATCACTGGGTCTCTCTATAGCTCAACAGGATAGAGCAGCCGCCTCCTAAGCGGCCGATCGGGGTTCGAGTCCCTGTGGGGAGACCATAACACATCTTTTTATCTTAAAAATCAAACATTTAATAAAATCGCCAAAAGTTGTGCCGCCTATGTGCCGCCTCTGAAAACCCCTTTTTTGGAATTTTTTTTAAGCATTCTTCAAAACTCCGCTTTTCGATAGTTTGAACCCAATCATGGACTCAAAGCCTATTTTTCGTTAAATTCCATTTAAGTCAAATAGCATGATGCGGTGAACATTAAATGGAAGTTTCAAAGATTAATTTACTGGCTAACAAAGAGTCATTAATCGATAACATTATCGATTTAATGCCCGAATCGTTGATAGGAAATATCGATAAAGACAACTTGCCAAAAGAACTAGACATTTATGTAGAGCAAATTTTTCGATTTGTCCTCAGTGTAAAAAGTTACTATACAGTCATATCAGATACGGATTCAGATGAAGTTATAGTCAAAGCACTTGCCAAAACTCCCCATGGATTATCAATATTTGATGAATTGCATGAGTCTCGCTGTCAAGCTTGGGGTATGGCGATAAAACTATTTATAAGTATCATCGATAGCGAAAGTCCACTTAAGAGCAAAGTTAAAGAGATAGAAGCAACTCAATCGTTCGGCGAAGCATTAAGAGTTTGTTCACCTAAGTCTGAAGCATTTGTAACAACACAAATTAAAACTTTGATTGCTAGATTTACAGGCAAAACTTCAACTGAACACAGGCATGAATTGTTCAGATTGTTTAAGGGTATGTTGGTCTGTCAATTGAGTGGGCTAAATGAGCAAGCGGATATTTTTGCCGATATGTTAATAAAAGCATTTATTCTCAATCAACAATCACACGCCATACTAATGAGAGAGCTGATTATCAAGAATATTGCTGTTCTTGAGCAGAATAAACTAGCTGGTAAGAAAGGCGGAAAAAAAACTCAGCAAGGTTCTTTGGCAACATCGAAGGAAGCTATCGCACTTTTTCTATCTACTAACGAATACACCTCTTACACTAAAGCTGCTGAAGCGCTTTACCCTCAAATTGTAGAAATTGGCAAAAAACATGACTTCATTTTCAATAGTGTAGTTAATGGACATCGAACTGTGATTAATTGGTTTAGATCAACTGAGCGATTTAAAAAACATAAAGTCTAAAGGTGTGAAAATACAGTCAAGCAGCTTAATGTATTTTTAAGCAGCTTGATTGTACATACACTCTAATCCAATCATTTTATTCTCACTCCTGAAATATATACATTATTAGGAGTTAACATGAATAACCTATTACTTACCCCTGCTCAGGTTGCTGAGTTTTTGGGTGTCACCAGTGGCACTCTTTCTGTGTGGCGTTGTACAGGCCGCTATCCTCTAAATTTTATCAAAGTTGGTCGTCGTGTGATGTACCGCCAAAGCGATGTTGAAAACTTCGTTAACGGGAGGGTATATGAACACACTGTATAGCTTTTTAGCGGGAATGATTATTTGCTCGTTATTAAATATAAATAGCACTCTTAAAAGATCTGTTAATGAGCTTAAAGAACTTCGTGAACCTAACAAGCACATTATTCTGTTATGGCAACATGAAGCCTGTGAATCGAGCCTGTACCCGTTAACGGAACATGTACTCGTTAACGAGTCCAGTGATGACAATTCTGACAGTATACAAGTGAACCCGTTACATAACGTAACGGCTTCAGATAGTGAAGGAGGCAAGTAATGGCCGCCTTTACTAATGAACAAGTCACATTCATTGAGTGGTTATCGCAAGATAACCACATCGAGGTTTGTATTGAGATATGTCCCGACCTAGGCAAGATGATCGGTTATGACTCATATACAGGTCATTTTCAAAAACGAACATTACTTAAGTTAAAGGCTAATGGCTTTTTAAGCGAAAGTACCTGTTATATAGCAGGCTTAAGATGGCAATGTTGCTCGTTAAATCAACGTGGGCATGAATGGCTAAAGCAACATGGAGGGCAATCTAATGACTAGAGTTGAAATGGATAATGCTCGCTTTGTGGCTAAAAGACTTCATGGCATTCCTCAAATCTATAAGACTGTACTAAAGCAGCGTTATGATCGCTTTTCACACCATAGTGAAGCTAATTTAGATTTGTTACAAACAACGAAAGCTATTTCAAAAATACTGGGTCACAGCAGTATTCGAATGACTAGCGTTAATATTAAATCTCCCAATTTTAAGCAAAAGTCTAAACACCACGCTCGCCAATGCGCCAATATGGTTATTAGGCATTACTCTAATGGTTTAAAACATACCTATTTTGCAATTTCGCGCTATATAAATTGCAATCAAATTAAGCCGCGCCCATTAACGGATACTATTTTAAATCACCTCGAAAATGACTGTTTGAGTGATGAAGAATATTCAAAAGTCATTGGGGTGATTAAGCGTGCTTGTGATCCGCTATGGTGGAAGCCAAAACTTAGACGGCTCCATAACAGGCAAGTTGAAACTATTTCGCGGCTCCTAAACCAAATTAATCGTCATCGTAGTATTTATGCCAGTGACATTACCGTTGAGAGCATTAAGAGCCAATGGCTCAGCAGTCGTGAACAGCTTGAGAATACCTTAGCCACTAATGAGCTTGATTACAGTGTAAGCCTTGCTGAATTATCAGACCTTAATGTGTCTAATCCTAAAATCCGTAAAGCTGAATTGATGGTTCGCATTCGTGGTTTTGAAGATTACGCCATAAAGCATGGCTACTCAGCTGTATTTTTGACGATGACAACACCGTCTAAATATCACCGTTGCTTTGCCAAATCGGGTGTTGAAAACCCTAAGTGGCACGGCGAAACACCTTTAGATGGTCAAGATTATCTAAACCGCACATTCCAAAGAATTAGAGCATCACTTAATCGTGACAAAATTACTCCATTTGGTTTTAGAGTGGCAGAACCACACCATGACGGCACACCCCATTGGCATTTGTTGTTATTTGTTCAGACCGAGCAGCTGGAAGCGTTAGTGAAAACATTCCAAGAATATTGTCTGCAAGAAGATGGTGACGAACAAGGCGCAAAAGAGCGCCGTTTTAAGGTTGAATATATCGATCCGAATAAAGGTTCTGCAACGGGATATATTGCTAAGTATGTAGCCAAAGGAATTGATGGTGAAGGGATTGAATATGACCTTTATGGAACTGAATCAGTAACCGCAGCTATACGTATTCGTGTTTGGGCTTCATGTTGGGGTATTCGTCAATTTCAGCAAATTGGTGGAGTAGGGGTAACACCTTGGCGTGAATTAAGACGGTTAAGTAAAATAACTGATGAAAGCCTAGAGTGGGTAGAAGAGATTAGGCAAGCGGCAGATGACTCCGATTGGCGTCGTTATACTGAACTCATGGGGGGCGTTTTTTGTAAGCGTGATGATCAGCTAATTAGACCACTGTACGAACATAAAAAACAAAAGCCTTTAAATCATACTTCTGATGATAATTGCCGCAATGCCTATGAAGACTCTAGGAGTTCTGTCGCTCAATCTGCGTTGAGTTCAATCGACGTGCCTATACCGAGTTCGGGAAATGCTAAGTGTCATGAGGGATTGAGTAATAATGAAGTTTCTGGAAATCCAGAAAAATTCCAAGATGCCAATGCGGAAATTAATGCGGGAATAGATTCTGATAGAAGCGAGGTATTACCTAAGCAATCCTGTAATTCAGTTCATGATAATGTTGAATCTAGTATCTATAAACTTAATCGATATGGTGACGAACTCATCGTGCAGTTAAAAGGCATTGTGGCTTTAGGCTTTGAGATCGTCACTAGAGTACATGAGTGGACGTTAAGCTATTCACAGGCTAATGGTAAAATTGAGTCCAATCGCTCTAACTTGGAGTTCTGTCAATAAGTGTACGTAATCCGAAATTAATAGTTAAATGAGGTCGTAATAAAAATGTTCAACTAAGATAGTAAAAGGAGTATTGTTAGTACGTTATAGAGTATTCAACATATGCTTAAGGAAGAGTCATGGATCCATTTTCACAATTGTTTGCAGCCTACCTGCACACGGTAAGTAATACTATTGCTGAAGTGTATGTTGACTCAATGAACACCACGGTTACCTCGCAAAGCTTAGTATACAACGATACTAATATCAGATTTCAGCATCAGCTATGGAAGATAAAACCCAATAGTGTCTGTTCAGACCTTGAACAACAAGCAAATCAATTATCCAAATGCACCCAACAAGCCAAGACTATGTTCACCGAACTTTGTACTCAGCTATCCAGCATGGAAAATCTGAATCAAAGAGGGCGAAGCTTATCTAATATGTACTGCAATGCATCACTTACTTACAAACCTATGGTTGCCTATATCAGCGAACCAAAGCAAAAGTCCGAGCAAGAATTAAAAGAAAAAGAGTGCAACTTGATGATTATCAGAGCGATGCAAGATAATAGCTCTGAGGTTTTAGCGCAAAAAGAACAAGCATGTGTATCCTCAAAGTAAAGATATTAGTTTTGAAGCACTTTTGTAATGTTCATTTGGATTACGAAAAAATATTATTTACTTATAAAATACAGTGTGGGTCGTTGTAAATTAATAAATAAGCTGTCGTGTTCTTTTCGATAGAGACAAATATACCAATAACTACAACTTTTCAGAGCTTATTAGTTATGTAACATTTAATAAGCTATCTATCCCTGATCCATAGATACTATAAAAAGAGGGAATTTTGAAATTTGAAGCTGAAACAATAGATGACTTAATGCATGATGTTTATTGTTATGTGTTAAAAAATGGAAAAGAAAATATAGCGACGAAAGGAGAAAATATAGAGTTACTTGGATGCGAGCTGATATTGAAAAATCCGGTTGCTAGAATTAGTAGGTCAGAATCAAGAGGCTTAATATTTAGTTGCTTAGGAGAGCTTTTTTGGTATTTATCAGGGAAAAATGATAGTGATCACATTTCAGCATACATACCAAAATATAAGGACTATGCAGAGTTAGACGGTTCAATACATGGTGGATATGGAAATCGTTTTTTTAATATGCATCAAAAGTATGATCAGATACAGAAAATAATAGAACAGCTTAAAGAAAAAAGTGGTACAAGAAGAGCTGTGATACAGTTATTTGATTCATCTGACTTATCTATTGATTACAAAGATATTCCTTGTACATTAAACCTTCAGTTTATTATCAGGGAGAATAAACTTCATTTATTCACTATGATGCGTTCAAATGATGCTTACGTGGGACTTCCGCATGACATTTTTGTATTCACGATGATGCAGGAGTTAATAAGTAAAGAAGTAAACTGTAAATTAGGCAGTTATCATCATTATGTAGTTAGTTTACATGTCTATAATAAAGATATTGATAATGTGAAACGCTTTGTTGAGGAAGGATACATGACAACAAAATGTATTATGGAGAATATGCCAAGTAGTGAATTCTTTGCAAGTAAAAACATTCTAATTGATTGTGAGAAAAAAATCAGAGAGAATGTTGAATTTGATATAAACTTGTTAGAAATAAGTAGTTACTGGAAAGATATTTTAAGGCTGTTACAGTTTTTTATTTTGACAAAGGATCAAAGTGACTTAAGAAAAGCTATTGTAGTGAAAAATTCAATATCAAATGAAAACTATAAAATTCTTATACAAAAAAGAGAAAGGAAAATATTTTAAATTGAGATTTTAAGTAAATGGGGTAAATGTATGCAAAAGAAATTTGAGAAAATAGACATTATTTTAGATGCTCTAGTAGCATTCGAAAGAATAGAAGGTAAGCTTGTCGGCCTTAAAGATGAGTCACACTATGTTACACTTTCAAAACAAATAGTAGATAGCATTAGGCGAATTCAATTTATTGAAAAAATAGGGGAAAGACAAATATCGGTGCTTAGATCTAATCCTCATTCAGATATGTTTGATCCTTTAAAATCAGCATGGCTAAACATAAGGAATAATAATGTAAATGAAGCATATTGGCTCATATTTTTATCCATTCACTTCGGGAAACATAATATGCACGGATGGGATTTATGTGCTGATATATATGGTGGACTTGGTAAAACTATATGGACTTGGGACAAGGTATCATCGAATTTGACAGGATTTTCAAAATGGTTTGAAAATGCAAGCAAAGAAATGGAAAGTGACAATGTAAAAAGATTATTTGGCAATCACAGAAAGTACGAGTCATTAAGATATAACTCGAGGAGACCATTACATAAAGTTATTGAAAGCTACGTCAACTGGATCGGTATAAGTAGAGACCACGATACAAAGTTCCTAGAGATTATTACTTTAAATAACACAAAAGATAAATTTGAATTTTTTGATAAATCTTACCAGTCAATGAAACACGTTAAATCGTTTGGAAGAACTGCAAAGTTTGATTATTTGACCATGTTGAAAAAATTTAATTTACAAAATATTGAACCCAAAGAGCTTTACTTAACTGGAGCTACTGGTCCTAAATTTGGTGCGAATCTCTTATTCTTTGGTGTAAAAACATCAGGTGTTAGTAACTTCAAACTTAACTTACTCTTAAATACTCTTGCAGAAAATCTTCCGATAGGAATTCTGGCTTCTCAGGTATTAGAAGATGCATTATGTAATTGGCAAAAATCTTCAAATAAATATATTTATTTTGGGGGGTAATTAGTGTTCAGACCAAGTATATCTTACTTTCAATCGATTAAGATAAGCATGATCAATATTTCCAATATGTTGGAGTTGACCTAAAATTATACCTTTAGAAACTCCAACTTTTTTAGAAAATCTTACGATTTTCTTCCAGTCATTTTTATACAACATCTTTAGTTCACTTTGATATTCTTCTGGAACTAATATTTTTGCTGCAAACTCATTTGCCTCTTTTTCTTTTAAATCATCAATTTCTGATACATCATTGCCTTCAATGAAAATTTCATTACTACTGTGAAGAATCAAATGGGCAACTTCATGGAACAAAGTAAACCAAAAATGGTCATCTGTTTTGTATCTGAAGCTCATCACTATTGTTGGTATTTCTTTCTTAAAAAAGCATGTAGCTCCACTAGCTCTACAACCAGAAGGTGTTTTTACAATAACAAATTTAACACCAGTATCAGCAAATATTTTTTTCAGCTCAGGAATAAATATTTCTGGATCTGATACAGAAGTTAATTTCCTAATTCTCGGGATCGCCTCAATAAGCATATCTTTATCCCATTGGTAACACCTAATATTATTAGATAATATTCTTGCTTGATTTAGCCATGTATAAACTGCTATCGGGTCAGCTTTCAATTTTGATGAAGTCCTGAATGATACTTGTGTTGAATTATTAAAATTCTCATACCACTCATCGATAGATCTAACATTGAAAAAATCTAAACATGCACTTATACGAGTTGTATTCTTAGCTTGCTTTGGAATCCATCCCCATTTTACCATGTCTGCAATGGGTAGAGCTGATAACCAATCACGCTCTTTAACTTCTATTCTTGATTTGAAATCTTGATAAATCTCATCTCTAGTAATCCAAAATCTAGAAGAAACATTAAATGTTGATTCTAGTTGATAAGCCAAAGAATTCTCAATTTTTAATTCACCGGCTAATAATTTATACGATTTATGAACAGATAAACCTATCTTTCGCCCTAATTCTTCAGCCGAAAGCCCACATTCATCTAATAATTCAACTATCGTTTCCCCTGGTGGAGAAACCCAATCTGGATAAAAATCATTAGAGTGAATCATCTTTTACACCTATAAAAATTAACTTCAACCTATTTATCCTTGTCCAATCATTTGTTCCGTCCACATTTTTAGGTGTTGAAACATGACCTGAACTAAGGTGCATAACTAAACCATCTTTAATATCTATTATAACGCATTCTGCGAGTTCTATAAATCTAATCCTTGCGTTACCTATTGGCAACTCATCATATCTATCTACTGCAAAAAGATCCGACAGCCGAGTTCTTAGGGCTGTACTGGCTGTTACTCCTAACTTCTCATCAGCTTCGCTTCGTATCTCACAAATACGCCTAAGCTCCTTAGATAAAAACGAAATTTCCAATATTAAATGCCAATCAGCTATCATCTTGTTTAACTTTAATCTATTCAGTATGTAAATGTACAGTTTGAAAAGAATGCTGGCTTCATACCGATATATTAAGTGGATAGATTTATAACATATTAACTTTTCGTTAAGTTTAAGTTGTTGATTTTATTTTATTACTTTATGGTTTTGACCAGCTCAGCCTTTGATGTTAGCTCTCTCTTTTTTTTTAGAGAGCTGTTCTAGCTCCTTTACAAGTCTATCCACTTCCTATTCATGCTGAAAAGTCCCGAGTAAATGAGCTGTGGTGATCCCTAGCTCTTGCTTAACATGTTCAATATCTAAATGAGCATAGGTGTTGCTGACGCTTGTTTAAATATGCCTAGGATCTTACTGGTGCTTGATGTTACCACCATCCATGACGTTCCAACTGGCTATTGTCCGCCTTAAATAGTGAATAGTGGCAACTCTCTTTTTGAAAGTGTAGGCCTTTTCAGTGCCACGAAGCTCTGCGCGTTCGGTGATGCGATGCCAGAAGCTGCCTTTACCAGCCTTTCGATAATATGGCCTGATTGACTTCACTCTCTTGTAAAAATAAAGCGTTAACTTTTTAGTATTTATTCTCTTTGCCTTGTTGGATTTGATCTCTAAAGCCTTGTGATTGTTATTTCTATATGAATTTTTTATAGTTTTGTGCATTAGATCATATAGATATTCAATTTATCTACTGTTAAGTATCTTATATTTTTGCTATTAAAGTATTGTTTTAAGTACATTTCGTACTAGCTGTTTACCTTAAGTAGAGAAGATATGAAAAAATTAATTCTGGCTTCGCTTTTGTTTTTATTGGCCGTGCCCACGTCGTTCGCACATAGTGGTAGAACAGATAAAAATGGTGGTCACAACTGTAGTCAAGCATCAATAGATAAAGGGCTTTGTACTGGTTATCATTACCATAATGGGATTGCAAAAACTGATACTGAAAATCAAGAAAAACATTCACATGACGGTATTCTTCATACACATAAAGTTGAAGAAGTTAAAACTGAAAAAGTTGTTGCTATTAAATCATAGTTTAAAATAGCTCTCTTTTTTACTTCGAGAGCTTTTCTATTTATCTCACTAAGCTATCTACTTTCTATAAATTTTGAAAGATGTGGTTATCATATTGCTATCACCTAACAATACTCGTAGCTCCTGTAATTAATATTTAGTAAACTTGAACGAATCATTTATGAATAATTAGGTTAAGCATGGATCAGCTTCTCTCTCGTTCTGCTGAGTTCGAAAACTTTGTTAATGGACTGCTAGCAAATCCTGAAGCACAAAAATCGAAACGAACTGAAGGTGCTCGTGTTCTCTGCGCAGTTGTTATGGAGCATGCTTTGAGTATTAAAATTCTAATGCACGCTAATGCCTTTACATCAGCATTAGGTCTGTTAAGGCTCCAATATGAGGCTTTAGTCAGAGCGCATTGGCTCATTTTCGCTGCATCGGACATTATGGTGGATAAATTACTTTCAGAGCTCACAAACGAGTCTGCTCAAGCGGCTAATTCAATACCTATGGTTGGTGAAATGATGAAAGCGATGG
Organism: Shewanella sp. SR43-4; assembly: GCF_014163845.1. NCBI lineage: Bacteria > Pseudomonadati > Pseudomonadota > Gammaproteobacteria > Alteromonadales > Shewanellaceae > Shewanella > Shewanella sp. SR43-4. Next base: position 107,016 of record NZ_JACJEB010000008.1, read on the forward strand.
AAGGCAAAGCCCCACAAAATGCACTTCAACCGCTACTTGAATTCAAAGAAAACTCATACAGGTCTCTCAGTTCTTATATCCATGGTGGCATACATGTCATCAGCCGTAAGAAACAGGGCTACCCAGTCATACTGTTGGAAAATGTCCTTAAAAATTCTAACCAACTCAGCGGAGTCGCAGGGTACTTTTGGTCTCATCAGACTCAGAACCCGCTGATTATTGCTAATGCAATGGCTTCTTTTAAAAAATATCAGGATTGTTTTAATTACGTGCAATAAACTAATTAGGAATATTAAATGGAATTAGATGTAGTTTCGAAGTTGATTACTGGTGAACTCTAAACGCAATGTCATTAACAAAATATCGAAAATAAATTAAAAAACAAGACGTTAGTCACTAAAAGGATACACCTTTTCATTTAAGTTATTGCAAACAAACCTAGGAGTAACTTAAATGAAAATAAGTGCAATAGTACTTTCAATACTATTAACAGTAACGCTTTGCATCACTTCTGTCAGTGCAGCCACACCGCAACCAGGAGAGCAATTGTCCGATGGAACACTTACACATGCAGGTTTCATTAAATTATGTTCACTTCCAGAGCAATCTAATCAAGATGCTTGCATTTTTATATTTTTTCATGCTTATCAGGCTCTCTCTATTGGGTACTTAACAGTAAACAGGTTAGTTCTAAAAAATGATGAGCCTATATATTTTTGTATGGATAAAGCTGCTAAGTTGACAGGTAAACAACTTCTTGAAGATTATATTGAAAAAACTAAGGCGTTGGCGAAAACCCCTCAAGGTAAACAACAAGCATTATCAACTATTCTCGCACAGTATCTCGCGATCGTTTTCCCAACATCATCTTGTTAAACAACATGTTAATGCTGCAAATTAACATTTTATAAAAAATTTTAATTCAATATAATCTATCTAGCAGCTCTCTTCTTTCCTCCGTGGAGAGCTGTTCTATTTCCTTAGCCAATCTATCCACTTTCGATTCATGCTGAAAAGTCCCCAGTAAATGAGCAGTAGTGATACCTAGCTCTTGCCTAACATGTTCAATATCTAAATGAGCATAAGTGCTGGCTGTAATGCTGATATCGCTATGTCCTAATAGTTTACTCGTTGTTTGAATGTTACCACCTCGCATGACGCTCCAACTTGCTATGGTTCGCCTTAAATCGTGAATGGTAACGTTATCACCTTTTTCAGTACCGCGAAGCTCTGCACGTTCTGTAATGCGATGCCAGAAGCTGCCTTTACCTGCCTTTTCGATAATATGGCCTGATTGACTGCGCTCACTCGGGAATACAAAGCGTTCACCTTTAGCTGCTTCTTGGCTGCGTCTGGTAAGAATATCCATCGCTTCTTTAGTGAGTGGTACAGCATGGGGCTTTTTAACTTTCATTTTGCTGGTAGGGATAAGCCAGATACCACGCTGATGATCTATCTCGCGCCATTCCATACTGAACACGCAGCTTTTTCGCTGGCCTGTTAATAGCAGCATCATCACCACATCACGGTAAATAGGTAGCTCTAACTCTAAGGCTTCTAGCAGTCGCTTAACTTCATGCTCGGCTAAAATACGTTCTCGCTTTGTGCCTGCTAGTTTTTTGATATGCACAAATGGATTAACTGGCTGGTCGTTGAACATCGACTTGAGCAAGGTCAGGCACTTGTTTCTAATCGCGGCTGAATTTTTAGTGATAATCAGTTTAATGAAATTGTCAGCATCCGTCTTAGAAATGCTTTCAACTCTTAAATGACCAATGCGCGGTTTGATATGTTTGTTCCAAATAGAGTGAACATCATCCAATGATTTTTGACGGCGTTCACCTGACTTAATCTTAATGCTGAACTCGGCAACATAGGCGTCAAATAATTGTTGAACTGAAATGGATAGGGCATCTTCAAGGGCTATTGCTTCTTTGGCTTGCCGTTTAGATTCGTTGGGGTTAATACCTTGGGAAATGTCTACCGCGATTAATTTAGCCTGCTTGCGTGCCTGCTCAATGGTCAAATTGGGGAAGAGGCCAATAGTGACGGCAACGTCTTTTCCTAAGTGCTTGCGTCTAAAGCGAAAATACTTTTTGCCTGATGGCATAACTTCTAAAATTAGGCCTTTTACTGACTCTCTTTGGTCTAAATCGGCAATTCTATAGCGTTTTGGGGCACTTTTTAGCTGTTCAAAACAGCGTTTATTGAAAGTAAATTCTTTATCCATAATCACTTAGCCTCAAAAGTTGTGCCGCCTATGTGCCGCCTCTGGAATCTATTTTGACTAATTTACAGTAATTTTGGTTAATGTCAAAAATGTAATTATCGATTTAAGATGTTGATAAATAACATTTAGTTAATTTTGGTTAACTTTGGTTAAAGTCAACCAAACTCACCTGTGGGGAGACCATATAAACTACTCCTATGCTCATTCTCTGTCTTTTCTCATCATCTGATTTATTTCATTGTCCCTTACCAGAATTAAGATATTTACTCGTATCAATATTTTTAACTACAGCATTAATCTTTTTAACAAATCATCTCATCATTTGTGTTTATCACTATCGCAGTCTGATCGGCTTTAGCGCTATAATTGTGCTTCATTTTTTATTGCTAGGAGCAGTTGTTTGTCACATTCATATATTCCGTTTGATCTTTATAAGCGTAAGTGGATTTTTAACCATAAAGATTTGCCTGTATCAGATGATGATAAGGCTTTGATTAAACCACTGACCGATAAAAGTGCCATGGAAGTGTGGGATAAGTGGATAAGCAATAAGAGCAGTCGGGCGGAATTATTTGAGAAAGGCGATTGGCCAATAAAGCAAGACGCATGGACGGCAACAGAACATTGGCAATCGGCGTGGGACTCTCTGGACAACGCTATGCCTGAAGCTGTTAGTACACATATTCAATGGCCTGATGATGTGGTGGTGTATTTTTGTTATGAAAAGTACCAAATCATTGAAACGCGTTGGGATGTCTTTGTGCGCAATTGGAAGTGCTTCTTGTTTTTCGATGATGGTCCAATTTTAATTTCACCTAAGCACAAGCAAGCGTTGATGTTTAATCAGAATGGCCAATTTAAGTTAGGTGTTCGTGGTTAACCCCTAATGCAACCTCGAAGTGCAATACTCGGCAAATAAGCTATTAACGGTTAATCGCTGAGTTTTAGTATGTGATTTGGTTGCGGTATATATTGCCAGGCATAAAACCACTTTTTATTCTTTCTGTGGTTATTTTTGTGGCGTTTTTTTAGAGAGTTTATATGAAGTTATTAGCTTTAATGGGTATGAGTTTAGTGTTGATGCTGCCGTCATTCGCGCACGCTAAAGTGATTGGCGATATTGATGTGGTTGAGCAAATGACGGTTGCTGAGCAACCATTAATATTGAATGGCGCAGGAGTGCGCAGCAAGTTTTTTATTGACTTATATGTGGGCAGTTTGTATTTACCGACAAAAGTGCAAACCTTAGATGATGTATTGGCGCAGCCGATTGCGGTTATACAGTTAACCATTACCTCTGGAATGATTACCTCAGATAAAATGCGTGATGCAATTACTGACGGTTTTGATGCTGCTACCGACGGAGACACTCATTCTATCGCCAAAGATATTGAACATTTTACCCAGTTGTTTGCTGACGAGATTGTTGAAGGTGATCGATTCACTTTTGTGACTCAAAAAGGCAAGGGCGTCAGCAGCATTAAAAATGGCAAGGCTCAGGGGGATATTGCTGGTGAAGCATTTCGTCAGGCATTACTTAAGATTTGGTTAGGTGAACATCCTGCGCAACAAAGTTTACTTGGGGCCATGCTCGCTCAATAAATCTCCTGCTAGGAAGAAACGATAACAAGCGAGCACTGCGCTCAAGGTGGCACTTGGTTTGTTATCGCGTGTCATCGCTCGTATGGCTTGCTACCAAGATTTTAACGCTAGGCTGAAAAGTCATTCCCTAGCGTTGAAATGGTCGACGTTTTGCCTTTGTCATTGTAGGTCAAGCTTGAAGCGTTGCGGCTAGCTTGTAATGCTTGTGCGAATCTATTGAGGCTGGCGATATTGAGCTCAATTAAACTGGCATTTTGGCTATTGATGTCTTTGCACTCAGCGAGTATCGATTTTGCTTGAGCTACTTTTTGTGCCAGTTCAACATCTGTAGTGATCAGCGTGTGGTGTGGATGATTAGCCAGTTTTTCGTCAGTGGTTTTCATATTGAATAAACACTGGGTTTTATCTTTGGAAAGTGCCAATAATTGATCGGCGTCTTGCTTTTCTAACGCAGCTTTCTCTGCTGAAATCAGCTGTTTTAGTTGAACTAACGTCTGATTTTGCGTATCAAGCAAAGTATGCAGTTCTGTGAGTAATTGCTTGTTTTGCGGATCGATGGATTGTCCTGAGGATTGTACGTTTACTTGTGTCATAAGTTACTCTTGTTTTTTTAACTAACACTTCTCTATGATGCAAATGCGCACCTATTATTCTAGTGTTGTTAAAGCAAATTAAAGAGTAACGTTTAACGGTTACTCTTTGTCAAATGATAGACTGCCTAGCTCTGCTTCAAAACTAGCAATATTAGCCGCAAGTTTTTCTGGGTCGACTTTATATCGTCCTTCAGAGATAGCGAGTTTAATTTCAGCGACCTTTTTTTGGTCTACTTCAGGCAATGATGCCATTTTAGTTTGCGCGCCCTGAAGCTGTTGAGCTTGAGAGGTAATGCTAACCGAATCAGTTTTAACTGGAGTCGCTGTTTTTTGCGCCACAGCAGCAGTATCAGATTTGGTATTAGACTGCGTTTCACGTGCAGTGCGCAGTTGTGTATTAGTAGCAGTGTTATGCTTAATGTCAATTGCCATGGGAGGCTCCAGCGTAATTATCAGGTTTTCCAAACAGGCTATCGGCAGTCCAGGAAAAAACTTTAACTCTATTTTACATTCTTACTTCAACTTCGCCAATGCCAATTACAACTGCATCAAATTGTTTGCTCGTATTACTATTTTTTACTCTGATAACGTCATTGAGATTACCGTCCCGTAAAGCTTCACCAAGGGTTTTAATTTCAATATTAGCGGTTTTAGCATAAATAGAAATCGTGTCTCCTTTGCAAACAAAACACAGGTTATTACTTAAGACTGGTGAGTCTTTCGCAACCCGACGTTTTACTCTTGAACCAATTAATGAGTTGATATCTGAAAAAAATTGGCCTTTTAGACTATATTGATCAATATACATAATGTGTAAATGTTGTTGGTCAATAATTTGGTCTGGTGACAGTATCTGGTTTGCCGCGACAACGGGGTATTGAATTTCAACTCGAACTGAGAGATACATCTGCCATGGGTAGTCATAGTCTGGACTATTACAGCTCAGTTTTACCATATTATTGCGACTAATCGCTCGTTCACTGGCAAGCTCAGCCGTTATCGGTGGATAGCACCGCGGAGGATTGACACGACCTTCAAGGTTTTGTGGGGTGATTTCGACCTTAGCTTTTGAGTCTGCTTCGATTTTTTTTTCTATCGTCTCTTTAGCTAAGTCATAAATGGTCGATAGTGAGGGTGTTATTATCTCTTCGCTGGCAAATGCTGGCAAAAAAAATGTTATTGAACATAATAAACATAAAAAAAATACTTTCATAATGAAGATACTAGCTTGTTTTGCCAGAATACACCTATACTTTTAAAAACGGAAAATATGCGGGCTATCTCTGCATACACAATAAGCTAAAAAATATGTACCGATGACATAATAATTTCATTATGTCTCCGTCAAAAAAGTGTCAGCTCACAGTGTGTGAGTTAATTAATACAAATTAAAGCAAGTTGTATGCCCACTTTTTTAATTTAATGAATAGATAAGTATTCGCTGGGTTGTTGATGGTTTACACTCAAGGTTGGTAGGTCTTTAGCGATAAATGAGCTAGACGTAATCAGCTAACGTATTGTGTTGAACCTGGGTTTACTATAATTTTAATGAACAATTTTTATCCTTTTGGGTGACAGTTAACTACAAGGTCGTGTTATGTCGAGCATTTTAGATTCAGTCAATAAACGTACTCAGCTTGTCGGGCAAAACAGACTCGAGTTACTATTATTTAGGCTTAACGGCCGCCAACGGTTTGGGATTAACGTGTTCAAAGTGAAAGAGGTTTTACAATGCCCACCACTGACAACCTTACCGAAATTAAATCGTTATGTTAAAGGTGTTGCTCATATTCGTGGCGCAACGATTTCTGTTATCGATTTAAGTGCTGCAACGGGTGGTCGTCCACTGACATCAACTGAAAATTGCTTTATTATCATTTCCGAATACAACCGAAGCATTCAAGGCTTTTTAGTGAGTTCTGTTGAACGTATTATCAACATGAATTGGGAGGCAATTATGCCGCCTCCACAAGGTTCTGGTCGTTCTTCATATTTAACCGCAGTGACAGAGATAGAAGGCGAGTTGGTTGAGATTTTGGATGTTGAAAAAATTCTTGATGAAATTTCACCGGTTAAGACTTCGATCAGTCAAGAACTCAACGAAACTTTAACGATTGATAGAGAACAGCATTATCATATTATGGTTATTGATGATTCTGCAGTGGCACGTAAACAGATTATTCGTTCGTTAGAGTCTTTAAATCTGCAAATCGATACTGCCAAAGATGGTAGAGAAGCGTTAGAGATGTTGAAAAATATTGCCAAAGAAATGGATGATGTATCAGTGGAAATTCCGTTGATTATTTCTGATATTGAAATGCCTGAAATGGATGGCTACACTCTAACAGCAGAAATTCGTGATAATCCAAAGTTAAAGAATATAAAAGTCGTACTGCACACATCGTTAAGTGGTGTGTTTAACCAAGCGATGGTACAAAAAGTTGGGGCTAACGATTTTATTGCTAAGTTTAACCCCGATGAATTAGCCGCAGCGGTTAACAAACATTTGAGTTTATAATTGTTTAGAATTGAATAATATTGAACGTTCGGTCGGCTCATCGGCAAACATATTAGGAAGATAATGTGACAGATAAATCACTTGCTGAAGCAGAGTACAATCAATTTAGGCTGTTTTTAGAGCAGCATAGCGGTATTGTGTTAGGTGAGAACAAACAGTATTTAGTTCGTAGCCGCTTAGCGCCACTGATGGGAAAGCATAATTTGCCTTCTCTATCTGAGGTGGTTAAAAAGTCGATGAAACCGATAGAGCGTCAATTACGCGCTGAAGTGATAGATGCGATGACTACTAACGAAACCTTATGGTTTCGAGACCGTTATCCATTTGAGTTGCTGAGTAATTCTTTATTGCCTGAATACAGCAAGTTGGGCCGACCATTAAAAATATGGTCTGCTGCTTGCTCATCTGGGCAAGAACCTTACTCTTTAGCTATGACAGTGTTGGAATATCAACAGCGTAAACCTGGTGCTTTACCTGGCGGCGTGACAATTCAGGCAACAGATTTATCACCTTCTATGTTAGAGCGTTGTAAGAATGCTGAATATGATGGTTTAGCTCTGGCTCGTGGTTTGTCTGAAGAGCGTAAACGTCAGTTTTTTGATGCTTTACCGTCTGGCAATATGAAAGTGAAAGATAACGTAAAACGTTTAGTGAACTTCAGAGCACACAACCTACTTGAAAGTTATAGCTTATTAGGCAAGTTCGATATCATTTTTTGCCGTAATGTATTGATTTATTTTGCGCCAGAGGCAAAGGCTACCATTTTGCGGCAATTTGCTGCCGCACTTAATCCTAAAGGTATCTTATTCTTAGGTGCGTCAGAATCTCTTGCGGGGTTAACCGAAGAGTTTAATATGGTTCGCTGTAATCCAGGTATCTATTACCAGAAAAAAACCTAGCCAAAACAGTTAATTAGTTTCACCGCATGCCGACGCTCGTCGGCATGTTAGTTTTTTTATTTTATTCTCCCATTATAAAAATTGTTGGCATAACCTTTGCTTTATATCTATCAGTTAGCTGATGGAGGCAATTTTATGGCGATTAATTTCGATAATGCATTAGGTGTTCACCAATATTCTTTGGGCGTACGAGCTCAAAGAGCTGAAGTGATTTCAAGTAACATCGCCAATGCCAATACTCCTCATTATAAAGCTCGAGATGTTAATTTTGCTTCTGCTATGCAAGCAGCAAGCTCACATCAGAAGGGTTTGAGCATGAGTCAAACCACAGAAAAACATTTCGATTTAACAGCGTTAAGTCAACAACATGTCCAATATCGTGTTCCAAATCAAGCCGATACAGGTGACGGTAATACTGTTGATACGCAGAAAGAACAATCAGCATTTATGCAAAATGCGCTCGAATATCAAATGTCATTAGGCTTCCTTGAAGGTAAGTTTAATGGCATGCGTAAAGCTTTGCGGGGTGATTAATCATGAGTTTATTTAATATTTTCAATGTGTCTGGATCTGGTATGTCTGCGCAGTCAGTGCGTTTGAATACCACTGCCAGTAATATTGCCAATGCGGATTCTGTATCAAGCAGTGTTGATAAAACTTATCGAGCACGTCATCCCATTTTTGAGGCTGAAATGCTTAAAGCTAATAGCCAGCAAAATAGTTCGCCGGGTGTTAACGTCAAAGGCATTGTTGAAAGTGATAAACCATTAATAAAAGAATACTCGCCAGATCATCCAATGGCTGATGGTGATGGTTTTATTTATAAACCGAATGTCAATGTGATGGAAGAAATGGCCGATATGATTTCTGCATCACGCTCTTATCAAATGAACGTTCAGGTGGCTGATGCAACTAAGTCTATGTTGCAACAGACGTTAAGGATGGGTAAATAGTATGATTATTCAAGGAGGTAACAATGAGCCTCGTTAATTCTTACAGTCAGTCTTTACCGCAACAATCCAGTAGCACATCAAATACAAGTGCTACCACGAAAAGTTCTGTACAGACAAATACAACCAGCACTACTACTGGGAACCCTTTCCTTGACGGAATTCGATTACCTGAAGAAAGTGCGATCCCTGAATCAAAAGATCAGATGTTAAAGCAAGAAGATTTTTTTGCTTTACTCAGTCAACAGTTGTCTATGCAAGATCCTTTTAAACCGGTTGATAATGATCAAATGATTGCCCAAATGGCATCGTTTTCGACGGTTGATGGTATTTCAAATTTGAATGATGAGATCCTTAACCTCAATACGGTAATGAGTTCTAGCCAAGCGTTACAAGCATCAGGCTTAGTGGGTCGAAAAGTGCTTATCCCTTCTGATACCGGGGCAATTTCTACTGAAAGCCCTGAGATTAAAGGCGTGATCAGTACGCCATCTGCAATTGAAACGATTACGGTGAAAATTGAAGATGAGTCGGGGCAGCTGATCAAGAGTTTTAATGTTGATGGCAGTAAAGGCGGCAATGTTGATGTGACATGGGATGGCTTAGGTAAGGATGGCCAACCCGTTAAAGCGGGTAATTACTCGATAAAGGCCAGCGGTAAAGTTGATGGCACCGCAGAAGATTTAGCGGTATCAACTTATGCACATGTGACAAGTGTGTCATTGGGCACAGCGGCGACTGGGGCCATTTTGAATTTGCGTGGAGTAGGCGGAATTAAGTTATCTGACGTACTCGCAGTATCTGAAACATAGTAAGGCCTGTATTGAATTATTGGCTTTATTGATAAATGAATTAATTGTGAGAGGTGAACTATGTCATTTAACATTGCACTGAGTGGTATTGCTGCCGCGCAAAAAGACTTAAATACAACCGCGAATAATATCGCTAACGTGAATACTATTGGTTTCAAAGAGTCACGAGCTGAGTTTGCTGATGTGTACGCAAATTCTATTTTTTCGAACAGTAAAACTGCTGTCGGTGGTGGAGCAACCACCACTCAAGTGGCACAGCAATTTCATCAAGGTAGTTTGCAATTTACCAGTAATTCACTGGATATGGCGATCAGTGGCGGTGGTTTCTTTGTTACGTCGTCTGAGTTAGGGTCGCAAGATCAGTCATATACCCGTGCAGGGGCATTTAAAGTTGACTCGGCCAACTATATGGTCGATTCAGCGGGTAACTTTTTACAAGGTTTCCCTGTTGATGAAGATGGTAACTCGACTTCTGTGAGTTTAACCACAACTCAACCGATTAAGATCCCAGACACTGCGGGTAGCCCTGTGCAAACCGGAAATGTTGGTTTGCAAATGAACCTTAATGTGGGGGAAACCGCATTAGACCCAGCTAATTTTAATCCTGCTGATTCTGATACGTTTAATAATTCTACCTCGGTGACGATTTACGATTCATTAGGTGAATCGCACATTATGACCACTTATTTTATTAAACCGACCAATGGTTCATTTACAGGTGAAAGTAATTGGGTTGCCTTTTATGCAGTTGATGGCGACCCCGTTGATGTTGCGGCTGGCGCTGGTACTTATTCAACAGATACCAATGGTGATGGCACTGCTGATGCGACGGGTACAGCATCTGCTGCTAATCCCGATGGATTAGGTGGCGTCTGGTCAGGAGCTGTGCTTAAATTTAACTCTGTAGGTGCTTATACTGGCAGTGATCCGGCTAACATTACCACTGAAGCATTAGGTTCTGGCGGTGCAGGTGCTTTGGGCCCTGGAGCCGACGGCACTCAAACACTTACGATAAAATTTAATAATCCAACTCAGTATGCTTCTCCATTTGAAGTCACTGAATTGACTCAAGATGGTATTACCGTAGGGCGATTAACCAATGTTGGTATTGGGTCTGACGGTCTGATTACCGCTAGTTATAGTAATGGTTCAACTGTGCCGTTAGCGCGGGTGGCATTAGTACGTTTTGCTAATGAGCAAGGTCTTACTCAGGTGGGTAATACGTCTTGGAAAGCCAGTTTAGGTTCCGGCGCGGCATTAGCTGGTGAGGCAAATAGTGGTACATTTGGTAGTATTCGCTCTTCTGCACTTGAACAGTCAAACGTTGATTTAACCACTGAGCTGGTCGATTTAATCTCAGCTCAGCGTAACTTCCAAGCTAACTCACGTACGCTTGAAGTTAACAATACCTTGAACCAAACGATATTACAGATCCGCTAAATGATCCTTAGGCTATATAGGTGTTGCCGTTTACGGCAACACCTTGCCTTTTCCACCTCGTTACTTGTCCCCGTTATTACACCCCTCGTGTCGATAGAAGCTTTTTTGACACTCATGCGCTACCCATTAATTTTATTGATTAACTGATTCATACAGTTACATCTCAATCCTCTCACTTAAAAATCGTTGGCATGATGCTTGCTTATTCTGTGTATATAGTGTTTTTGCAGAAAGTTTGACGGAGCAAAAAATGGACAAATTTCTTTATATTGCCATGAGCGGCGCAAAGCAAGGGATGAATGCCCTAGCAGTGAGTGCGAACAATCTTGCTAACGCGAATACTGATGGATTTAAAGCTGACATGGTCCAAGCCCGTTCAATGCAGGCATTTGGTGAAGGTTTGCCTACACGGGTATTTTCGATGATGGAAAGCCCAGGCAGTAACTTTAATAGCGGCCCCGTTAAAACTACTGGTCGCGATCTTGATATTGCGGTTAAAGGAGATGGCTGGCTTGCTGTGCAGGCGGCTGATGGTTCCGAGGCATATACCCGCGCTGGTAGTCTAAAAATTGACAGTACCGGCTTGTTATTAAATAGCCGTGATCGTCCCGTTATGGGCGCTTCAGGTCCCATTGTGTTACCCATTCCAGTTGAAAAAATAGAGATTTCGGCCAACGGTATTATTTCTGTACGCCCTCAAGGGGCAACCGCAGAGGTAATAGAAGAGGTCGGAAGGATTAAGTTAGTTAATCCTGGTAACGAAAACCTTATGCGCGGTGAAGATGGTTTATTTCGTCTTATTGCCGGTGGCAATGCGCCAAACGACCCAGGGGTTCAAGTTGAAAGTGGTGCGGTCGAAGGCAGTAATGTTAATTCTGTGCATGAAATGGTCGCCATGATTGATATTCAACGTCAATACGAAATGCAAGTCAAAATGATGAAGAACGCTGAAGAGATTGATCGAGCGTCCACTTCCTTGATGAGAATTAGTTAGGAGTAATTATTATGCATCCAGCGTTATGGATAAGTAAAACCGGTGTCGACGCCCAACAAACCAATATTGCGGTTATTTCAAATAACGTGGCTAACGCCAGTACCGTGGGATTTAAGAAAAGTCGTGCAGTATTTGAAGACCTTCTTTATCAAACGGTTAACCAAGCTGGTGGCATTAGCTCAGACAATAGCAAGTTACCTAATGGTTTAAACATTGGTGCGGGTACTAAAGTGGTTGCCACGCAAAAAATGTTTACCCAAGGCAACATGCTGACCACAGATAACTCATTAGATTTAATGATTGAAGGTTCGGGCTTTTTTGAGGTGCAAATGCCAGATGGTACAGCAGCCTACACTCGTAACGGCCAGTTCAGCTTAGATGATACCGGCCAAATCGTCACACCAGGTTCTGGTTATGTGGTTCAACCGCCTATCACTATTCCAGAAAACTCCACCAGTATTACGGTGTCGGCCTCGGGTGAAGTGTCAGTGCAAACCCCAGGTACAGCTGCCAGTCAGATTATTGGCCAGTTAACCATGACCGATTTTATTAACCCTGCTGGTTTAGATCCATTAGGGCAAAACTTATACACCGAAACAGGTGCGAGTGGCACGCCTATTCAAGGTACTGCATCACAAGACGGTTTAGGTTCTATCCGCCAAGGCGCATTGGAAACCTCTAACGTTAATGTGACAGAAGAATTGGTTAACCTTATTCAAGGTCAACGTATTTACGAGATGAACTCCAAAGTTATCTCGGCGGTTGATCAGATGCTGTCTTATATTAATCAGAATCTCTAAGGAGCTAACATGATTAAATACATTGCGTTAGCGTCAGTATTGTTATTGGCTGGGTGCAGTTCTACGCCCAAGAAACCGATTGCTGATGATCCATTTTATGCGCCGGTATACCCAGATACTGTACCAACGCAAGTGGTGCCAACGGGATCTATTTATCTTGATAGCCAGGCATCAAGCTTGTATTCCGATATTCGTGCGCATCGGGTCGGTGACATCATCACTGTGACCTTAAAAGAATCAACCCAAGCGAAAAAAAGTGCCTATAACCAAATCAAAAAAGGCACTGACTTAACCGTCGAGCCTATTTATGCTGGTGGCAAAAATGTGTCTATAAGTGGTATCCCGCTCGATCTTGGTTATAACGACAGCATGAATACCAAGCGAGAATCAGATGCCGATCAATCAAACAGTTTAGATGGCAGTATTTCAGCCAACATCATTCAAGTACTTAGCAACGGCAATTTAGTTATCCGTGGTGAAAAATGGATTTCGATCAATAACGGTGATGAGTTTATTCGCGTCACTGGCATGATCCGCAGTGAAGACATCAACCCAGATAATACAATTGATTCTACACGAGTGGCTAACGCTCGTTTTCAGTATAGCGGTACCGGTACGTTTGCTGACTCCCAAAAAGTCGGTTGGCTGAGTTCATTCTTTATGAGTGACTGGTGGCCTTTCTAAGGAGTAATGCATGAAAACTAAATTGATCGTGTCGCTTGTAGCGTCGATATTAATGCTCAGCGCTTCTGCAAATGCAGAGCGGATTAAAGATATCGCCAGTATTCAGGGAGTACGAAGTAACCAACTAGTGGGTTATGGCTTAGTTGTTGGTTTGCCTGGTACCGGGGAGAAAACCCGATATACCGAACAAACATTTAGAACCATGCTAAAAAACTTTGGCATTAATTTACCTGAATCAGTTCGACCAAATTCAAAGAACGTAGCCGTTGTTGCTGTACACGCTGAAATGCCGGCCTTTATTAAGCCGGGTCAAAATCTTGACATTACCGTGTCTAGTTTAGGCGAGGCAAAAAGTTTACGTGGTGGCACCTTATTACAAACTTTCTTAAAAGGGGTTGACGGCAATGTGTATGCCATTGCTCAGGGCAGCTTAATTGTGAGTGGCTTTAGTGCCGAAGGGCTTGATGGCTCTATGGTGATTCAAAATACGCCAACGGTTGGTCGTATTCCAAGTGGCGCCATTGTTGAACGCAGTGTGATCAGTCCGTTTGCTAGTGGTGATTACCTGACATTTAATTTACGTCGCTCAGATTTTTCTACCGCCAAACGTACTGCCGATGCGATTAACGATTTACTTGGCCCAGACATGGCAAAAGCTATTGATGCGACTTCTATTCAAGTCAGTGCACCGCGCGACGCATCACAGCGGGTATCGTTTTTATCGACATTAGAAAACATTGAGGTTATTCCGGCTGAAGAGTCAGCCAAAGTCATTGTTAACTCACGTACTGGCACCATTGTGGTTGGTCAAAATGTCAAGTTACTGCCTGCGGCTGTGACCCACGGTGGATTAACCGTGACTATTGCCGAAGCTACGCAAGTATCACAACCCAACCCCTTAGCGGGTGGTAATACGGTTGTTACCACCAACAGTACGATTGATGTGTCAGAAAAAGATCGTCGTATGTTCATGTTTAATCCAGGCACCACTCTTGATGAGCTTGTCAGAGCCGTGAATCTAGTGGGCGCAGCACCATCAGATGTTCTTGCCATACTCGAAGCGTTAAAAATGGCAGGCGCTTTGCATGGTGAACTTATCATCATCTAAATATTGTCGGAATGACTATGGAAAAGTTGTCAGCTTCATCGAACTTTCTGGATCTAGGAGGACTAGATTCACTTCGTGTCCAAGCCCAGAAAGACGAGAAGGGGGCACTTAAAGAAGCGGCTAAGCAATTTGAAGGGATCTTTATTCAAATGCTCATGAAAAGCATGCGAGATGCCAATGCCGCGTTTAAGTCAGACAATCCAATGAACAGTGAAACAACAGCATTTTTTGAACAAATGCGTGATCAACAAATGTCTGTCGATTTATCCAATAAAGGCATGCTAGGGCTGGCTGAAATGATGGTACAGCAATTAGACCCAGAAAATAGCCCTATTACTCCGGCATCAGTATTACGCGGTAATAGCGACTACAAAGTAAACCCGAGTATGTTTGTTGCGCCAGCAACAGAGTTAGATAAAGACACCTTAGATGCTATAGCACCAAAAGATCAAATAGCGGCATCGCATTCAGTTATTGATCATGCGCAGTCTATGCAACCTATGTCTGCCAAGCTTTCTCGGGTGTTATCTGGTGATCAATTAGACAGTGTGTTACGCGGCGAGCAATTAACCAGCCAAGCGTTACAAATGGGCAAAAGTTTGCCGCCAGTTGATACCCCTATGGCAAAAAGCAAAGGTATTGCGGTAAGTCAATTTACCAGTCCAGAACATTTTATTTCGGTGTTGTATCCCCACGCTGAAAAAGCGGCTAAATCCTTGGGTACCTCAGCTGAAGTATTAATCGCTCAATCAGCACTCGAAACCGGTTGGGGCCAAAAAGTGGTACGTCGTAACGACGGCACTATGAGTAATAACTTATTTAATATCAAAGCTGATAAACGTTGGCAGGGTGACAAAACCTCTGTCAATACTTTGGAATTTGAAAAGGGCATAGCGGTGCAACAAAAAGCGGATTTCAGAATGTATGACAACCTTGAACAGAGCTTTAACGATTTTGTGTCGTTTATTAGCCAAGGTGATCGTTATCAAGATGCGCGTAAAGTTGCCGCAGAGCCGACTCAATTTATTAAAGCACTGCAAAAAGCAGGCTACGCTACCGACCCTCAATATGCCAATAAAGTTATCAATGTGATGAAGTCGGTAAAAGAAGGCCTTAAATCTGTATTACCTGTGGAGACTAAATAATGTCGATTGACTTACTCAATATCGCTCGCACAGGCGTTCAAGCATCTCAAGCGCAATTAGGTGTCACCAGTAATAACATTGCCAATGCAAATACTGCTGGTTACAACAGGCAAGTTGCTACTCAGTCATCATTAGAATCACAACGCTTAGGCAATAATTTTTATGGCACCGGCACTTATGTGTCCGATGTTAAGCGTGTTTATAACGAATTTGCCGCGCGTGAGTTACGCATAGGTCAAACCAGCATGAGTGCGGCTGAAACCTCTTACAGTAAGTTGAGTGAGTTAGACCAGATTTATTCTCAAATTGGCAAAATAATGCCAGAAAATTTGAACAATTTTTTTGCTAGCATCAATAATGTAGCCGATTTACCGACCGATTTAGGTATTCGCGGCAGTAGTCTCAGCTCTGCAGAGCAGTTAGCTGCTGGTCTAAATCAAATGCAGTCGCAACTTGATGGTCAGGTAAAGCAAACCAATAGCCAAATTGAATCCGTTACCACTCGTATAAATGAGATAAGCAAAGAATTAGGCAGCATCAATTTAGAATTGATGAAATCTCAAGGCGATGACAGCCAAGTGCTGGACAAGCAAGACGCACTCATTTTAGAGCTCAGCCAGTATGCTCAGGTGAATGTTATTCCATTAGATACTGGCGCAAAATCAATTATGCTGGGCGGTTCAGTGATGTTGGTGTCAGGTGAAGTGTCGATGTCAATTGGCATGAGCCCAGGCGATCCATATCCAAATGAACCGCGCATTAATGCTTCTATTGGCGATAAAACCCTTAACATTGATCCGTCTAAATTGGGCGGTCAACTTGGCGCATTATTTTCATTTAGAGATGACACTTTATTACCGGCTAGCACTGAGCTTGGCCAATTAGCCTTAGGTATTGCAGACACCTTTAACGAAATGCAATCCAAAGGTTTTGACTTAAACGGTAACGTCGGTAGCGATATCTTTCGTGATATTAACGATCCATTAATGGCTTCAGGCCGTGCAGCAAATAATTCTACCAATACTGGTACAGCAGCAATGTCGGTCAATATTGATGATGTGGGTGCATTATCAGGTGGCAGCTACGAGTTGAGCTATACCATCGCAGATGGTTACCAATTAAAAGATACTAAAACTGGAGAGCAAACCACATTAACAGTATCGGGTAGTCAACTTACCGGTGGTGCAGGTTTTAGCATTAATATTGCCAGTGGTGCCGTAGCGGATGGTGATAAATTTGAAATCCGCCCAACCGCTGGTGCCGCTGCAGGCTTAAAAGTGGTGATGACCGATCCCAAAGGTATTGCTGCTGCTGGGCCTCAAATTACGCCAAATACAACCAACTCTGGTGAGTTAGCGGTAAAAGTGAATGCCATTAATCGTGCCGACGCTAACTTCCCGGTTACAGGAAGTGAACTGTCGGTTCGAGTTAATACCAATACCGCTACAAAAACTTTTGAAGTTTTTAATGCCGCTGGCACGAGCGTTGGTGGCCCAACCGCATTTACTCCACCACAAATTAATACGGGTTTTGGTTTTAGTTTCGAAATTGACGATCAATCCACTGCTGGTGTTACCGATACATTTACGTTTGATTTGTCATTTGCTGAAGGCGACAACAGTAATGCAGTTGAAATGGCTAAATTGTCTGATGCTAAATTGATGAATAACGGCACGGGTACCTTAAACAGCGTATTTGAAAATACTAAATTGGATATTGGTAGCCAAACTAAGTCTGCTGAAGTGCGAGTGGGCTCGGCAACGGCAATATATCAACAAGCCAGTAACCGTGTGCAAAGTGAATCTGGTGTCAACCTTGATGAAGAAGCAGCAAACTTATTGCGCTTTCAACAATCTTATCAAGCCTCCGCCAGAATAATGACAACTGCACAAACCATTTTCGACACTCTATTAAGCTCGGTTCGCTAGGAGATACATCATGAGAATTTCTACCGGACAGATTTTTCAGCAAAACACTAATAGCATATTAGAAAAGCAATCTGCCACCAACACCATAATGGCGCAAATTTCTAGCGGCAAAAAAGTCAATACAGCAGGTGATGACCCAGTTGCGGCTATTGGTATTGATAACTTAAAGCAAAAAAATGCTTTGGTGGACCAATTTGTAAAAAACATCGATTACGCCACTAGTCACATTCAACAAGCCGAAAGTCAGTTAGGCCAAGCAGATACCTTGGCTGGCAGCATGAAAGAGTCAATGCTTCGCGGCATTAACGGCAGCATGACTTCCGCCGAGCGGCAAGTGATTGCCGATGACATGCGTCAAAGTCTTGAACAATTAATGTCCATTGCCAACACCAAAGACGAATCAGGCAATTATATTTTTGCTGGCAATAAAACCAACAGCGCACCATTTGCGTTTGATAATAATGGTGATGTGGTTTACAGCGGTGATGCCGGCATTCGTAAAAGTAATATTGCCCAAGGAGTCCAAGTTAATACCAATACTCCAGGCGATGCCGCCTTTATGAACGCGCCCAATGCCATGGGCGATTATGGCGTCAATTATTCGTCAACTCAACAAGGTGATTTTGTCGTAACTAGCGCCAAAATCACTGTTCCATTAACCTATACACCTGATACCTATAGCTTTAATTTTGTTGATGACGGTACTGGCGTGATGAATTTAGAGGTGCGTGACAGTACGGCAAACCTTGTCAGAACTGTTGCGCCTTTTGATGCATCGCTGCCGGTTAGCGTTAATGGCATCGACGTTAAATTAGATGGCGAGCCCCAAGCTGGCGATAGTTTCACCATCAACGAAGTCGCACAAGTCAGTATATTCAATACTTTCAGTAAGGCTATCGCATTATTTGAAAGCGGCAACGATGCACAAACACCTGCTGGACGATCAGAGTTGGCACAGCTCTTGAATAACATTGATAGTGGCGTCAATCAAATGAGTCAGCAACGTAGCTTAACCGGCAACAGCCTAAAAGTGCTGCAGCAGTATAGCGACAATCATACTGATGAAAAGTTGATTAACACCTCGGCATTATCAAAGTTAGAAGATTTAGATTTGGCTTCGGCCATTACCGAATTCGAAAAGCAGCAACTCGCACTCAACGCTGCATCGAGTTTGTTCAGTAAAGTCAGTTCGACCAGTTTGTTTGACTATATATAACAAGTTGTAAATTTAGTTCGTTATAAGGTCTTTTGTAAGGGGTTTTCTAAGCACTTATTTTGGTTTGTATAACAAAGGCTCTGATAAACGCTCTTATAAAAAGACACGTTTCACCACACATTAAACAGTTTAATGATTAACCGTTTAGCCAAGCTCCGAGTCTTGGCGTTCAACTAAGAAGAGGAATTTTACATATGGCTATTTCAGTTAATACCAACGTCACATCAATGAAAGCGCAAAATAGTTTAAATGGCGCTAACAGCAAACTTTCTATGTCAATGGAGCGCCTATCATCAGGGCTGCGCATTAATAGTGCCAAAGACGATGCGGCCGGTTTACAAATTTCAAACCGTATGACCAGCCAAATTAACGGTATCGGTGTCGCGATGCGTAATGCAAACGACGGTATTTCGATTGCGCAAACGGCTGAAGGTGCAATGGGCGAGTCAACCAATATTTTACAACGTATGCGTGACTTGTCATTGCAGGCTGCTAACGGTTCAAATTCTTCAGATGACCGCGCGTCAATGCAAAAAGAATTAAGTGCATTACAAACGGAATTAACTCGCATTGCTGAAACAACTTCATTTGGTAATCAAAAGTTACTAGACGGTTCTTATGGTTCTAAATCTTTTCAGGTTGGCGCGAATGCCAATGAAACAATATCAGTAACTTTGAAAAATACAGCTTCTACAGCAATCGGTACTAATCAGATAAATGGTGGCGGCAGTAAGTTAGGTGCTGTTTTAGCTGCGACAACAAATGGAGTAACAGC